>DATKZW010000168.1:0-11632 GCA_035527775.1 Sumerlaeia bacterium
GATCTGTTTCTCTGGCTCATTCGGAAACTGCGGAGTGATAGGAAGTATGGGAACCGGGAGACCTTGGAGGGGAGTCTGATGGCCTCTGTCGAACGTTGTGACCTTGAGAATGCGCCATTCTTTCGACGACTTCAGACCTTAGCCACGGCGTAGAGATACAGAAAAACGGGGACATAAAACGGGGACATAAAACGGGGACACGGGGACAGGTTATTCTATTCGAGACTACGTTTCACCGCGCCCGCGGCGCCGCGAGGACACTCGAGGAGAAATGCGGCCTCTCGGTCGAGCTCATCGGCGCGCGCAGCTTCATCCGGTTCAACTACGTCATGCCGTTCAACTGCGAACCGGTGATCGAGTCGGTGAAGAAGACGCGGCGCAAGCCGCCATACAGGCGCGGCGCAACCCGCCATACCGCCGGATCACGCAATCCGGTTAGATCACGCAATCCGGTTGGATCGCACAATCCGGTTGGATCACGCAATCCGCTTCTGGAAACGCAGCGCGCTGAGAGCAATGAGGATCGCGGTGAAACCGGCGAGGACCAGCGTCTGGGGCCAGAGCGCCCACATGCCGGCCCCGCGCAGGATGATGCCGCGCAGGATCTGGATGTAGTAAGTGACGGGAATGAGGTGCGAAAGCCAGAAGATCGGCGGAGGCATGGTCTCGCGCGGGAAGGCGAAGCCGGAAAGGAGAACGGACGGCAGCATGATGAGGAAGGCCATCTGCATGGCCTGCGCCTGGTTGGTGGCGATCGTCGAGATCAGGATGCCGAGGGCCAGCGACGGCAGCAGGAAAAGGGCCGAGAGAGACAGCAGGAGAAGAAGATCCCCCCGAATCTCCACGCCGAAGAGAAACCGCATCAAACCCAGTATGAAGACGGTCTGCGCCATGCCGATCACGGCGTAAGGGAGCAACTTGCCCAGGACGATGGCCCAGCGCGAGACCGGCGTGACCACCAACTGCTCGAGCGTGCCGCGCTCGCGCTCGCGGACGACCGCGAAGGCGGTCAGCGTCACCGTCAGGAACTGCAGGATAACGCCGACCAGGGCGGGGACGTAGAAGTGCGAACCGATCAGGTCGGGGTTGAAGAGAACGCGGGGGCGGACCTCGAGCGGGAGCGTCTTGGGCGAGAGGCCCGCTCGCGCCAGCGACTGCGTCTGGCCGATGAGGCTTGCCGTCAGCGTGGCGTTCGTCGCCACGATCGAGTCGCTCCCGTCGATCAGGACCTGCACGGCGGCCTGGTCGCCGCTCAGAAGGCGGGCGCTGTAGTCCCGCGGCACGATGACGCCGACGCGCGTTCTTCCGGCGACGATCTCGCGCCGCATTTCCTCGCCGCCGCTCACCTCCTTCACCACGTCGAAGGCGCCGGTGTTGTGGAACGCTTCCACCAGGCGGCGGCTTTCCTCGCTACGGTCCATGTCCCAGACCGCCGTCGGGATGTGCTGCACATCCAGGTCGATGGCAAAGCCGAAGATGATGGTCTGGATGGCGGGAATCGCGAAGATGAACTTCGTGGCCGGATCTCGCCGAAGCTGGAGTATCTCCTTGTAGATGACGGCGAATAGACCCCGGAGCATCAGCCTCGTCCTCCGCCGCCGACGCCGGGCCTCTTGTCGGCCGTCTCCGTGGCCCGCCGGCGGGTCAACATGACGAAAACGTCTTCCAGCGTGGGCTCGACCTCGCGGACCGCGCTCGGCTCGATGGACCGCGTTTTCAGCCAGTCGCGAATCCTTTCCTCGGTCACGCTCTCATCGACCAGCAGGTGGAGGGCATGGCCGAAGAGGGTCGCGTCGGCGACCCCTTCGCGTCGGCGCAGGGATTCGAGGGCGACCGTCGGAGGGTCGGCCTCGACCTCCAGGCGGCGATGCCCCGGCGGGGTCACCTCGGGCAGGCGCTTCAGTTCATGCGGCTTTCCGCAGATGATGAGCTTCGACATGTAGATGTAGCCGATCTGCGAGCAGCGTTCCGTCTCGTCCATGTAGTGCGTCGTGACGAAGAGCGTTTTCCCTTCGCTCGAGAGGTAGAAAAGGAGGTCCCAAAGATCGCGCCGCGCGACGGGATCGATCCCCGCCGTCGGCTCGTCGAGAAAGAGGACCTTGGGAGAGTGCAGGAGCGCGCAGGCCAGCGCGAGGCGTTGCTTCCAGCCGCCGGAGAGCTGACCGGCCAGGCGCTTGCGATAGACGCCCATTCCCGACAGATCGGTCACCTCGTCGGCTCGGCGGCGCAGGAGCGCGCCCCGCAGGCCGTAGATCCGGCCGAAGAACCGGATGTTCTCCTCCGCCGTGAGGTCCGCGTAGAGACTGAACTGCTGGGAGGTGTAGCCGATGCGCTGCTTGACCGCCTCGGGGTTTCGCACCACGTCGACGCCGTCGAGCGCCGCGCGACCGCTCGTCGGAGCCAAGAGACCGCACAGCATCCGGATTACGGTCGACTTTCCCGCGCCGTTCGGCCCGAGGAATCCGAAGATCGCCCCGCGCTTCACCTCGAAGCTGACGGCGTCGACGGCGGTGAGATCGCCGAACCGCCGCGTCAGGTTCTCGACCGCAATCATGACTGGGGTCTCTCCCGTCATGGCCCGGCCTCTTCTCGGATATGAACGTCGGCGTACATCCCCGGCCGCAGCTTGCCGTCCTTTTCCTTGATATCGACCTTCATCTCGAAAGCGAGTTCCGCGCGTTTCTCCGAGGTCTGAACGTTCCTCGGCGTGAACTCCGCCTCGGCGCTGACCCAACGCACGATTCCCGGGAAGACCTCGCCGGGATAGGAGTCAACCGTGATCAGGACCTCCTTGCCGGGCCGGACCAGGCCGAGGCGGTTCTCCGGCACGTAGCAGCGCACCCAGTTGTCGCCCTTCCGGATCAGGACCGCCGCCGCCTGCTGCGTCTCAAGAACCATGCGCTTGCGATCGAACTCCTCGCGGTCGATGGTCGCGGACTCGAGCAGTCTCTTCGCCCGTTCGTACTCCTTGCGCGCCAGTTCGAGATCGCTCTTCGCCGAGGCCAGCTGCGCTTCGGCCTCGCCCACCTCCTCCGAGCGGAACCCTTTTTCGCGCAGTTGCAGCTCGGCCTGCCGGGCTTTCACCTGTCCCTCGGCCCGGCGAACGTCCTCGGCGCGCGCCCCTGCTAGCAACAGGTCGACCTCCGCCTGGGCCTGGGCGGCGAGCGCCCGGGCCTGGGCCAGCTGCGCCTCGAGTTCCGCGCTCTCCAACTCGATCACGACATCGCCCGCCTTCACGTCGTCCCCTTCCTCGACGTTCACCTTCTCGATGCGTCCTCCGATCTTGGAGCCGATCCGGACGCGGTCGGCCTCGATGCGACCGCTGACGGTCAGGTCCTTTTCTCCTCCGCCGCAGCCGATCAGGACAAGCGCCAGCAACCCGCATCTTGCCAAGAGGGGCGCTTGGGAACACGCTTCTCGAGCGCGGCGGGGCCTTTGGGAAGAGAGCGGTGCGGCGTCTCGGCGTCGGTCCGCAGAGGGAGTCGCGAACCGCAGACTGGTCTTCATTCGCGTCCTTTCCTCGCGGCGCCGTCGTCTTGGCTTCGGCCGCATTCCACAAGCGCTTCGTCAGGATCATAGCATTTCGGGTCGCGCTGTAAATGGGAAATCCGGGCCGGGGCGTTTATCCCGCGTTCTCCGGGGCTTGCTCCGCGGCGCCGGGACGGCGGAGCCGCGTCACCGTCACGCGTTTGCCGAGCGGCGCCCAGATCTCCGGGTCCGTGGAAACGAAGTAGGCCTCGGTGGGCAGGCCCAAGGCCGCCGCGAGGTGCGTCACGCCGCTGTCGTTGCCCACAAACCGGGCGGCTTGGTCCTCCAGTTTCGTTCGGAGCTCGAGCGGGTCGGGCGTTACCTCAAAGCGGCAAGGAAGACCCTCGAGCAGGCGGCGCATGGGTTCGACCAAGCGAAGGTCCGCCTCGCCGAACGAGACAGTGAGGGCAAGACCCGTCTCTTCGCGCCAGCGCCTGGCGTGACGGGCGAAGAGCTCGAGCGGCGCGTTCTTGGCCGGCGAGCCGCTGCCAGGATGCAGCCAGAGATGATCGCCTGTGGTCTGACGCTCCAGGCAGGAGATCTCAAGCAGGCGTTCCGGGGCGGGCATTCCGGCCTGGATGAACATTCGCCGCGTCACGTGCGGCGGGGTCTTCGGCTTGGCGTCGAGCGTCGTGAAGCGACGGGCCCCGCACTTGCGGGCGGCGGCCTCCAGGTCTTGTTCCGGGTCGGGGAGGAAAGAGAAGACGGAGGTCTCCGAGAGGAGTTCGCGCATCCTGCTCGACGGCGCGCTCAACAGCGAAGCAAAGTCGGCCGAGTCGACGTCGACGCATTGCGACGCGAAGCCGTCGCGCTCAATGATCTTCCAGTGCGACGCGCGCGTAACGAGCGCGACGTCCGCGAAGCGACGACCGAGTTCCCTGACGAAAGGGAGCGTGAGAACGAAGTCGCCGAGTCCGCCTGAACGGATCACGACAACTCTGCCGCTCTTGGCGCACATGGGAAATCCATAGGGCGGCTCTACGCCGCGAAGGCAGTCGGGCATGAAGCGCCGCCCCCGAGTCTTGTTTAGATCGTCGGCTCGGCCCTGTCAATGCTCCCTTCCTTCAGAGAAAGAAGTAGGGCAGACAAGAACGCGCGCTCGTACCGAAAAGCAAGGGCCGTGGCCGCGCGTGCGCGCGACCACGGCCCGCAACCATTCGACTATCGAGGAGACACCCGTAGTCGATTGGCTACTTCACTGGCCTTGTCTACTGCACTTTCTTCACGACCTCTTTGTAAGACTCCACGGTGATCGTGCTGTTCTTGACCGTGCCCTTCACTTCGACTTTCTTGTCGCTCAGCGTGGCCATCTCTTTGCCCTTGGCGTCGAGGGTGATCCCGTAGGTTTTCGTGTCGCTCACCTTCAGGGAAACCTCCGTGACGTTTCCCTCAGCGTCCTTCTTCACTTCAACCGTGCCTGTGTGGGTCTCGGTTTTGGCCTTCGGGGCTTCGACCTGAGCCACCACAATCCCCGCCAGAGCCATGACGAGGCACAGGGCCATGAGGGTGACTACAAAACGTTTCAACATCGCGCTTCTCCTTCCTTAGGGGTGCGTACTCCCCTCTTTATGTCCCATGGCACAGGGACCTGACGAAGCAGTCCCCTGGAATGCCACTGAGATCCGATCATCGAAAACTGCCCCGCCGGCCGCCACACGGGACCCGGCGGGCTCTTCCTCCCTTTTCCTCTTCTCCTCCCGGCGAACCTTAGCGGACGCCGGTTCGTTTTCCGCGCCCCCCTCGTCGTTAACGCTTGGGAAGCTCGTTAACTGGCGGGGTTTCCACATGGATTCGCGGGTGTGGGGATTTCGCTTCCGCATTCTCCTTGCGCCTATCAGACCCGCAGGCGGCGCCCTTCGGCTTTCTTCCCCTCGTGTACTTTCGGGCCATCGTGGCACTCTCCTCCGCCACAATCCCTGCCTCCCCTTGCTTCGCGGGCCCGATAGGAGGTGAAACGACTACGACTTCCCCTATAGGCAGCAGGAAGCAGGCCAACTCCTTTTTGACCTCCGGCATCGTGTGCATCTTACTCGAAACAAAGGACTTACGCTCAGATCCTGTACCGGCGTGAGGCAAGGGGGGCGTGAAAAAAGAGTCTTGACCTCCGAATAAACCGGTGGTATAAGCTCCTTTGAAGCCTAAAAGGAGGCTGAAGCTCCGGTATGCTTTTTCGGGCCGTTCTTCTTGTCGACGATCCCAAATTGGGGCGGAAACTCCAGAGAGTCCTGCGCCAACCGGACGTGAGCGCGGACCTTCTGTCCCGGGACGCTTCCTGGGAGCAGGTTTCCCGCCAAAGCGCCGATCTCCTGGTCGTGAGTCACTCCCTGCTGCCCCAACCCGCGGCGGATTTCCTGCGCGGTTTTCGGGAGCTTCCCGACGCCCCGGATGTGGTGATTCTGTCCGATGAAGAGAAGGCCGTGGAACACGCCGGTTTCCTTGCCGCCGGCTGCGCCGCCGTGCTGACTTCCGTTCTGGGCGTCGAAAAGATGCGCGGGGTCTTCCTGGCGATCCTGCAGAAACGCCGCGAGCTGACGCTGCAGATGCTGGCGCCGGCCATCGGGACCGCCAGCCCCCGCCTAACGGATTTCGTCACGGCCAGTCCGACCATGCAGCGCTTCATGGACATCGTGCAGCGGGTGGCCAACAAGGACGCTTCCCTGTTGATCACCGGGGAAACGGGGGTCGGCAAGGAACGTCTGGCCAGGGCGATCCACGCTGAGAGCCCGCGTTCGGCCGGCCCTTTCATCACGGTCAACTGCGGCGCGATTCCCGAAACGCTTCTGGAAAGCGAATTGTTCGGGCATGAAGAAGGCGCCTTCACCGGCGCCATTCGCGCCAGGCGCGGCTGGTTCGAGCTCGCGCACTTGGGAACCGTTTTCCTCGACGAGATCGGCGAGTTGCCCTACCACCTCCAGGTGAAGCTGCTGCGGGCGCTCCAGGATCACGAGGTCCAGCGCTTGGGAAGCGAGAAGGTGGTCAAGGTGAACGTGCGCGTGATCGCCGCCACTAACCGCGACTTGGCGGCGGAGTTGGAACAGAACCGTTTCCGGAAAGACCTGTACTATCGCCTGACCGTCGTCACGTTGGCTGTGCCTCCCCTTCGCGAGCGCCGCGAGGATATTCCCAGGTTGATCGAAAGCTACCTTTCGCACTTCCGCGTCAAGATCGGCGGCCAGGTGACCGGCATCGCAAACGAGGCCGTGGAGGCGCTGATGGAATACTCGTGGCCCGGCAACGTCCGGGAACTCATCAACATCATCGAGCGCGCCATGCTCCTCTGTTCGGGACCGGTCATTACGATCGAGGATCTCCCCCAGGCCGTCAAAATCGGACCCAGGCGTCGCTATTTTTCCATGCTCTCCGCTTCCGGGAGCGAACAGGCGCCCGGACTGTCCGAAGAATCGCTTCAGAAGCCCCTCAGCGAGGTGCGAGAGGCTTTCCTGGCGGAAGTGGAACGGCACTACCTGGCCGGTCTTCTTCGCCAGACGCGGGGGCGCGTCGGCGAGACCGCCCGGCGCGCCGGAATCCGCCCGCGTTCTCTCTACGACAAGATGAAGAAACTCGGTTTGCGCAAAGAGGATTTCCGCAGCCCGTAGAGCGCCGTTCCCGTTGCCGCAACGTTTTCCAGGCGCGCCTGGGGGACGCGCAAGGCGGCGATGCCAGGTATCATCCATGTGCTCGCCGACCAACTCCGCTATCAGTCCTGCGACGCCTTGGGCGGGAAGAGCCCGCAACCGGAGTATGCGTTCTTGATGAACGCCGCCTGCGCCGCCTGGGATGACGGACACGAGTGGCGCGCGTTGCGACTGTGCGCTGAGATTGGATCTCGCCCCCGCTCTTCGGCATGGGCTTTCCGCCCTTGCGAAATGCGCGGCGCAAGACGTACCATGGCTTCGGCGCGGCGCAGGCATGACTCCCTGATCGGCGCTCTCTCCTTGCGGACTGAACGCCTCCGCCAAACGCCACGGAAAAAGCCGCCGCAATCGCGGGAGGAGTCGCGCTCCTCGCCCGGCGCGCAAGGAGGAGAAACGCTTTGGATCAAATGTCGACCCACCAGCGGATGACGCGCGTCTACGAACACAAAGAGCCCGACCGCGTGCCCATCACGGACTGGGTGTGGGAGTCCACGACTGCGAGGTGGCGCACGGAGGGGATGCCCGAGAACGTTTCGCCCGAGGAGCGCTTCGGTTGGGACTCCATCGTCACCATCGGGGCGGACGTCACGCCCCGCTTCGAGCCGCGCGTCATCGAAGAGACGAAGACGTACTGCGTCGAGCGCGACGCCCTCGGCCAGACCCACAAGAACTTCAAGCCCGTCAGCGCGACGCCCCAGTACATCGACTCGGGGGTCAAGGACCGCGACACGTGGCGAGAGGCCAAGCGTCGCATGACGCCCGCGCGCGATCGCGTGAACTGGCAGCACCTGAAGGCGAATTACAAGAGATGGCGCCGGGAAGGCGCGTGGATCCGCGCCCTCGCGCTTTGGGGCTTCGACGTCGTCAGCACGCGCATGTGCAACTCCGAAATCATCCTCTACGCCATGGCCGAAGACCCGGAATGGGTGAAGGACATGTGCGACACGGGCTGCGACCTCGCTCTGGCGCTCTTCGACGCGGTGTGGCGGGAAGGCTACACGTTCGACGAACTCTTCTGGTGCGACGACATGGCCTACCGAAACGGCCTGCTGTTCTCCAAACAGATGTGGCGCGAAATCGCCATGCCCTACCAGAAACGCTACCTCGACTGGGCCCACGCCCACGGAATCAAGGTCCACCTGCACTGCTGCGGCAAGGTAAACGACCTCATCCCCGACCTGATCGATCTGGGGCTCGACGCGCTCCATCCCCTCGAGGTCAAAGCCGGAGTCGACCCGATCGCGGTCAAGAAACAGTATGGCGATCGGTTGGCGCTCCAGGGCGGCTTCGACATCCGGAATTGGTCGGACCCCGCGGAATCCGACGCGGAGATTCGCCGTGCGCTGCCCGTCCTGATGGAGTCGGGAGGTTACGTCTTCTCATCCGACCACAGCATCGCCGACAACGTCGGCCTCAAGGACTATGAGCGCATCGTTGCGCTGGTGAAGGAAATCGGTCGTTACTCCTATAGAAAGTCGGAGAAACCCGGGGCCCGCCGCGAGAGTCAGAGAACGTGACAATGAGAAGACGCCGCCTGATCCCGGTGACAGCGCTTGTGTTGCTGGGAGGGACCGCCATGGCCGGATGCGCCGCTTTGCCGAGGGGGAGAGGGGAGGACACGCGCGTGGACCGCTGCAACGTTGTTTGGACGACTCCCAGCGAGAACTCGTGGGGCTCGATGCCGCTCGGCAACGGCGACATCGGCCTCAACGTCTGGGTGCAGCCAGAGAAAGGGCTCCTGTTCTATATCGGCAAGAGCGACGCCTGGAGCGAGAACTGCCGCCTGCTCAAACTCGGCCGCGTCCGCGTCGCGCTCGACCCGAATCCCTTCGCCGACGGGATTTCGTTCAGACAGGAGCTTCGGCTCCGCCAGGGCGAGATCGCCATTCAGGCCGGCGAGGGAGAGCAACGCGTCTCCCTGCGCGTGTGGGTTGACGCGAATCATCCGGTAATCCACGTCAGCGCGGAATCCGAAAGGCCCTTCGGGTTACGGGCCGAGCTGGAAGTCTGGCGCACACAACGCCGCGAGCTGAAGGGCGTGGAGCGCCACTCCGCGTATGGGCTGATAAACAGCCCCGAACCCGTGTACGCGGAGCCGGACGTCGTCGTCGCGGATCAGGAAAACCGCGTTGTGTGGCGCCATCGCAACGAGCGATCCATCTGGGCCGACAACCTGAAGCTTCAAGGCCTCGGCGCTCTGGCCGATCCAGAGAAAGACCCTCTCCTGCACCGGACTTTCGGGGGAGCGATACTGGGGGCCGGCCTGTCGAAGGCCGGGGATGCCGCTCTCCAGTCCTCGGCCCCGGCCAAGCGTTGCGACTTGTCCATTCACGTTCTGACGGCCCAGACGGCCGCCGCGGACGAGTGGCTCAACCGCCTCGGCGCGCAGATCGATCGGGTCGAGGGTCTCCGCGCCAGCCGCCGCCTGGCCAAGCATCGCGCGTGGTGGAAGGAGTTCTGGGCGCGCAGCTGGATTCTCGCCGACGGCGCCGACGAGGCCCGGACCGTCACGCAAGGCTACGCGCTCCAGCGCTTCATCAACGCCTGCGGCGGTCGCGGCGCCTTCCCGATCAAGTTCAACGGATCCATCTTCACCGTCGACTTGGCGGAGGCCGTCAAGGACGTTCCCGCGGGGACCGACGCCGACTATCGCGCTTGGGGCGGCCCCTACTGGTTCCAGAACACGCGCCTCCCTTATTGGTCCATGTTGGCGAGCGGCGACACCGATCTCATGCAGCCTCTTTTCCGCATGTTCGCCGACGCTCTGCCCCTCGCCAAGACCCGCGCGCGCGCCTACTACGGCCACGACGGCGCGTTCTTCCCCGAGACGATGTATTTCTGGGGGACCTATGCGGACGACAACTACGGCCGCGACCGCGCGGGCAAGCCCGACGGTCTCACCGACAACCGCTACATCCGCTACTACTGGTCCGGCGGGCTCGAACTGTCGCTGATGGCGCTCGACTCCTTCGATCACACGCGCGATCGCGAGTTCGCCGCGGAAACCATGCTGCCCCTCGTTCGCGAGGTCATTGCCTTTTTCGACCAACACTGGGGCCGCGGCGACGACGGCAAGATCCGCTTCGATCCCGCCATGTCGCTGGAGACTTTTCACGAAGCCGTCGATCCTTTGCCCGAGATCGTCGGGATTCGCGCCGTTGTGGAACGCCTTCTATCTCTCCCCGAAAGTATGACGACTCGCGCCGAACGCGCGAACTGGCAACGCCTCCTGACTGAACTCCCCGGCATCCCCATGCGCGAGGCGGACGGGGAGGCGATCCTCGCTCCGGCCCGCTCCTACTCCAACAAGGCCAACATGGAGAACCCCGAACTGTACGCCGTCTTCCCCTACCGAACCTTCGGCCTCGGGAAAGACGGTCTGGAACTGGCCCGCCGGACCTTCGCCCGCCGCGCCCACCCCGGAACCGGCGGCTGGCAGCAAAGCGCCATCCAAGCCGCCCTCCTCGGGCTGACCGGGGAAGCGGCGCGCATGGTCGCGGCCAACTTCGCCACGCCTCACTCGGGCAGCCGATTCCCCGCCTTTTGGGGTCCGAACTTCGACTGGGTCCCGGACCAGGACCACGGCGGCGTCGCCATGATCGCCTTGCAGAAAATGTTGATGCAGACCGACGGTGGAAAGATCCTCCTCTTCCCGGCGTGGCCAAAAACGTGGGACGTCGAGTTCAAACTGCGCGCACCCCAAAACACGACCGTGGAAGGCGTCTTCCGGGACGGAGAAGTCCAGTCGCTTACGGTGACGCCTCCTTCGCGGGCAAGAGACGTCGCGCGCGCGGACCAAGGCTAGGGCTTGCGCGACAATCCGATTCGTCCCGACATCCCAGGAATTCCCAGAAGTCTGGCGGGAACCAGTCAATAATCTCAGAAGACCCAGCCGGGGGCGGCTGGGCCACAAGAAAAGGCGGGAAATCTCGCCTTCCTGGTTGTGGCACAGCCTCCTGTGGCGGTGATTCATCTGTACTTCTGGGAGTTCCTCCCCGACAGGCCCATTGCCGCGAACTCGCCCTTGACAGAAACGGCTCCCTTGCGCCATAAGCGAGTCCCTGCCGAAGTGGCGGAATGGCAGACGCAGAGGACTCAAAATCCTCCGGGGTAACACCCGTGTGGGTTCGAATCCCACCTTCGGCACCAGAACTCGCCTATTTTCAATCATCGCCGCCGCGCGATAGTCGGGTGGCACGGCGCGAGGCGGTGGGTATAAGCATCGCAACGCGGCCCGCCCGGTTTCATCTCGAGGCCCGGAAGGCCGACGCCCTTGCCGGGGCCCGTCTCGCTCCGCCGGTTCATAGCAGCGGCTGCTTCCGTTCCTTCCTGCGCGACCTCGTTCCCCGGAATCCGTCCATTTCGCATCTCACTGCTGGTCCGGGCGGGAACGCAGTTGACTCTGAGCAAGGGAAGGCAGAGAATGACCTCATGAGCAAGGGAAGGCAGAGAATGACCTTAGTTGAGGC
>DATKZW010000169.1:0-4122 GCA_035527775.1 Sumerlaeia bacterium
CGAGTAGATCTCGGCCAAGGTGCTGTAGAGGGTCGTGGTCTTGCCCGAGCCGGTCGGTCCGGTGACGAGCAGCATGCCGTTGGCGTTCTTCAACAGACGGCGGTAGGACTCGAGGATCTGGGGGTAGAAGCCGAGCTTGTCCAGGCTCATCATGTCCCGTTCTTTGATGAGAATGCGCAGGGCGATCTTCTCGCCGAAGAGGTTGGGGAAGCTGTTGGCGCGAATATCGGCCGAGAGGTTGCCGAGGCTAAAGCTGAGCCGGCCGTCCTTCGGGACGATCGAGCCTCCGGTTCCCGAGTCGATATTGGCCATGACCTTGATGCAGGGGACCAGGTTGATCTTCTCGTCGGGCGGGATCGTGAGCATGTCGTGGAGGATTCCGTCGATGCGGAAACGGACGACCACGCCCTGGGGTTTCGGCTCGAAGTGTATGTCGGAGGCGTTCACCTCGATGGCTTGGGAGAGAATCATGTTGGCCAGATGAGGCGCCACCGCCTCGCCCTTCTTGATCCGGCGTTGGCTCTGCACCATCAGTTGGGCGTAGAGAGTCTCTAGTGAGGCCCGCATGACGTTCCCTCATTTCATTGACAGCTAATCCCTCGCCACGGGCCGACGAATCGCTTCGAACCTTCGGATTCCCGGGCGTTCCTGCAAGGCGAAAACTTCCCGATTTTGGGCCACGCAAGGCCCCCAGTCAACCTTTTTTCGTGTCGTCATCTCGCGGCCGGGCGATGCGTTTGGGCGCCCTCGCCCCCGCGGCTCACAGATCCTCGAGGAGGGGCCCGCGCGGACGGCTGGCGGCCCGCCCTGCCTTCATTGGCTGGCAGGGATCGACGATTCCCGCCTTTTGGCCGGTCCGACGGTCATTAGAGTCACCTCCGGCGGCGAGAACAGACGTAGAGGAGGCCCCCAGGTTCCACTGCCCCGGCTGACGAAGAGGGTCGAACCGTCGCCGAGCGAGTGGAGCCCCGAACCGTAACGGTAGACGGCCCGGACAACCAAGCCGAAGGGAAAGATCTGGCCCCCGTGGGTATGGCCGGAAAGCTGGAGATCGAAGCGGCCGCCGGAGGATTCGCGGACCGCTGGTTGGTGCTTGAGGAGGACGGTGATCTCGCCGCTGTCGGCGGCGGGAAGGAGGGCGTCCTCGGGCGCCGACTCCGCCGTTTCGCCCACGTGACGGCCGGCGGGATCGTCAACGCCCGCCAAGCGCAGCCAGTCCCCCACCTGCACGGATTCCCCGCGCAGGAGCCGGAAGCCGGCGGCCCGGTGGAAAGCCACGCTGTTCTCCAGGCCGGCGTAGAACTCGTGATTTCCAAGAACGGCGAATTTCCCCTGCCGCGGCTGGATCGCGGCGAGGAGTTCAACCTCGGTCTGGAGGCGCTCGAAGGAAGCATCGACCAGGTCGCCGGCGCTGACCAGGACGTCGGGCTTCGCTTGGTCAATCAGACGGAGAATCTTCCGCAAGTAGGACTCGCGCACGATGAGGCCGAGATGGAGGTCGGCGATCTGGACGATGCGAAGGGGCGGGGCGTCGTTAGGCAGGCGCTGGAGCTCCAGGCTTATGGTTCGGAGCCGGGGGTGGGCCGCCTCGGCGAGCCCCCAGAGGGTGGCAGCCAAGATCAAAGCCCCGATGACGGCCAGAAGGGGGGCGGGAGGGATCAGGAATCGCGCCGCCCCAGGCGCCGCGAGGGCCCCGAGCCGCACGGCGAGGTTCCAGAGATCCGCGGCGACAGCCAGCGAAAAGAACCAGAAGATCCACGCCGCCCACGTGTAGCCGACGAGGGCCAGCATGCGGGCGGGCAAAAAGTGGCCGGCCCGGTCCAAGACGTGCGTGAGAATCGGCGCGGCGATCATGAAGAGGCACAGGGCCGAGAGCGCGATGGGCAGGGCCGCCCCGGCAGCCTGGAACGCCCGCGCCATCTTCCAGACGAAGTACGCGTGAAGAGAGCCGTAAATGGCGAGGTAGAAAAGGAGAAAGAGAGTCATGCGGGCAAGAGTGGCGAAAGAAAGGCGGAGCGCAACGACGGCGCTATATCATCGAACCGAAGAAGACTCCTAGGAACGTGCGCAGGACGCTCTGCTCCTCGCCCTCCTCGAAGGTCTTGCGGATCTGGGTGACCGCGCTGCGCGCCTCGTCGTAGAGTTGGGGATCGTTGATGAGTTTGCCGAGGGTGCCGGCGTCGGAATTGACCTTGCGCGAGACCTCGAGGAAGTTGTCAAAGGCCTCCTGGACGTTCGGCGTCATTTTCTTGAGCGAATTGATGAGCTCGTTGAGGTCCTTGCTGTTGGCGTCGAGCGCTTCTCTCAGGGCCGTCGAGGCCGTGTTCACGTTCTTGAAGGTCTCATCGAGTTGGTTGGCGAGTTCCTCGTCATAGATCAGCTTGCCCAACGCGCCTTCTCCCGTCTTCATGCGGCCGGATATCTCCTCGAGGTTCGACGTGGCGGTCCGGATGCTTTGGTAGACGGCGTCGTCCTTGAATAGCTTGCCGATCGTGCCTTCGCCCTCATTGAGGGCGGTCGTCAGTTCGCTGACCGAGTCGAAGAAGCCTTCGACCTTGGGCGCCGCCTTCGCGAAGGCCTCGGAGACGGTCTTGACGTTCTCGCGATTCTCGTCGATGAGGCCGTTGACTTTGATGAAGAAGGTCTTCTGGTTTTCGTCGACGCTGCTGATGAGCTCCTCCGCCCCGCCCACGAGACCGCCGACCTTGTCGCCCAAG
This sequence comes from Sumerlaeia bacterium, assembly GCA_035527775.1. GTDB lineage: Bacteria > Sumerlaeota > Sumerlaeia > UBA8349 > UBA8349 > DATKZW01. Next base: position 2,718 of record DATKZW010000169.1, read on the forward strand.
CTCGCCACGACCCGCATGACCGCGTTGACATCCACGATTTCCTCCGACTGGAGGACCGTCTGGTCCGACGCGGCGGGCGATCCCGCGGCGCCGTGGGAGAGGTGGATGAAGTAGGTGCCTAACAGGCTTCGCAGTTGGATCGAAGCGACGGCGTCCTGACGAACGACGGCTTGCTTGAAGATGCGCATTTTGATGCGGACTTTGTTCTCCTCGGCGTCGGCCAGCTCGATCGACTCGACCGTTCCGACCGGCACGCCGGCGCGGGTGACCTCGGCGCCCCTCTCGAGCCCTTTCGAATCGTCGACTTCGGCGTAGAGCACGTAGCCTCCGCGCAGACTCGGGCCCGTGGCTCTCAAAGAGAACCCGAATAGCAGAATGACGCCGACGATGAAGAAGATGCCCACGACGACGATAACAGTAGGAGTCTTGTTCATATTCATGCTCCCTCCGATGCGATTCGACTGAGAGAAGTTCCTTTTCCCCGCGAAGGGGTTTCCCGGAATATGCGGGGCGCCTGGCCGCGCCCGAAGCCGCGCCGCTGAGGCGGGTCCTCCCGACTCATCTCGAAATGCCGGAATGGCGCGCAAGAAACTCCCGCACGTGTTTGTTCTGCGAAGCCCGGAAAGCCTCGACGTCGCCGGATTCCACCACTTGCCCCTCGTGGATGAAGTGGACCCGATCGGCCAGGTTGAAGGCGCTGATCAGATCATGGGTGACGACGACTGTTGTCACCCTCGTGCGCTCGCTCATCTCGCGGATGAGGTTGTCTACCCGCGTCGCGCGCGGGGGATCGAGTCCCGTTGTCGGTTCGTCCCACAGGATGGCCTCGGGGTTCATCGTCAGGACCCGGGCGATGGCGACCCGTTTGCGCATGCCGCCGCTGAGGTTGCCGGGCCGTTCCTCGAGGCGGTCGCCAAGGCCCATCAGATTCAGTTTCTCCTGGACGATGCGGCGGATCTCGCGTTCGGGCGCCAGGCGATGCTCGCGCAAAGCCAGGGCGCAGTTTTCGTACACCGACAAGCTGTTGAGCAGCGCCCCGCCTTGGAAGATCAGCCCGATGCGCGTGCGGATCGGCAGCAGATCGCGCTCCTTGAGAGGGGTGATGTCCCGGCCGTCTATAAAGATCTGCCCGGAGTCGGGTTTGAGGATCCCGAGGATGTGTTTCAGAAGCACCGTCTTGCCGCAGCCCGATCCCCCCAAGACCGCCGTGGCCCTCCCGTCGGGGATGTCGAGGGTCAGACCCCGGAGCACGTTGTTTCCGTTGAAAGACTTGTAGAGGTCGCGCACCTGGATTTCCATGGCTTCCTACCCCAGCAGCCACCGCCAGAAGTCCGACACGTAAGCGATCATGAAAAAGTCGGCGATCAGAATGGACACGAGCGAGACGACGACGGCGCGCATCGTG
>DATKZW010000170.1:0-3337 GCA_035527775.1 Sumerlaeia bacterium
ACAGCCGCTTCCGCGAGCGGGTGGAGATGGTGCGACGTTTCTTCGACGGGCGTCTTCTCGATGGCGCGGGCGCTGAGATCGTTCTCTAGCCTCCCGCCGCTCAGCCTCACCGACCCCCTCGGCCTCACCGACCCCGTCGGCCCTTACCCCCGCACATGAACCCCGACAGGAATAGAACGGAGGGATCACAGTGAAGGTCTCGAAATTCGGCGGCACGTCACTGGCCGACGCCGACCGGATCCGCAAAGTCTGCGAGATCGTCGCGTCCGACTCCGACCGTCGGATCATCGTGGTATCCGCCCCCGGAAAGCGACACAAGGGGGACATCAAAGTCACGGATCTCCTGATCGCCTGCGGACGCGCCTTTCTGGAGCGGGGCGATGCAAAGGCGGAGCTTGACGCCGTCGTGGACCGCTTTCGCGAGATCCAGCGAGACTTGGGTCTGTCGGAAACGATCGTGAGTGAGATCGCCGAGGATTTGGGGCAGCGCCTGACGGGCGATGCATCCGACCCGGGGCGTTTTCTCGACGCCCTGAAGGCGGGCGGAGAAGACAACTGCGCGCGTCTAATGGCCGAGGCTCTTTGCGCGCGGGGCCTCAACGCCCATCGCGTCTCGCCGAAAGACGCAGGCATGATCTTGAGCGACGAGTATGGGAACGCCTGCGCGCTGCCCGAGTCGTACAAACGGCTCGCGAAGCTGCGCAACGCTCCGGGCGTGTCCGTCTTCCCGGGCTTTTTCGGCCACACGAAGGACGGCGCCATCGCCACCTTCCCCCGCGGCGGATCGGACATCACGGGCGCCATCATCTCCGCCGCGGTGAAGGCGGATCTCTACGAGAATTTCACCGACGTCGATTCGGTCTTCGCCGCCGATCCCCGCATCGTCCAGAATCCCCAACCCATCAGTGAGCTCACCTACCATGAAATGCGCGAACTGTCCTACTCGGGTTTCGACGTGTTCCACGACGAAGCGGTTCTTCCCGCCGTTCACGCCCGCGTGCCGATCTCGATCAAGAGCACGATCCGCCCTGAAGCGCCGGGGACGATGATTCTTCCCCAGCGCCAATATACGCCGGGCGAGGCGGTGGGCATCGCCGGCACGGACGGCTTCTGCACGATCTTCCTGGAGAAATACTTGATGAACCGGATGGTGGGCTTCGTGCGGCGTTTGCTCCAAGCCCTGGAGGAAGAGAACCTGGCCTTCGAACATGCGCCCTCGGGCATTGACAACGTGTCGGTCATTCTGCGCGAGGAGGCCTTCACGCCCCAGGTCGAGCAGCGCGTTCTCGCCCGCCTGAGCGCGGAGCTGAACCCGGATGACGTGCGGGTCGAGCGAGGCCTGGCGTTGGTCATGATCGTGGGCGAGGGCATGCGCCACGCGATCGGTGTGGCGAACCGAGCCGCCAAGGCCCTCGCCGACGCGGGAGTCAACATCGAGATGATCAACCAGGGCGCGTCGGAAATCAGCATGATGTTCGGCGTCAAGAGCGAAGATTGTCCGAAGGCGGTGCGGGCGCTGTACGGGGCCTTCTTCGGTCAGGGCTGAGTTCGATTCACGTTGCTGAGCCATCCACAGTCTGCGCGCCGGCAAACGCGGGCTTCTAGGACCTGGACGCCAGGATTCCCTCGATCACCTCGGATCGCTTCATCGAGATGATGGCGCGGTAGCGCGCGGTGCGGGGATCGATGCGGCAGACGTCGCCGAAGGGGCAGTGATCGCAGGGCTTGCGGCCGCCCTGGCGGCAGGGGCGGACGTCGATCCGGCGGTCGCGCATCTGTTGCGCCAGACGGGTCGCTTCGCGGCGCGCGCGCAGACAGACCTTCTCCAGAACGCCCGGCGGCAGCCAGTCTCCCCAATCGACGTGAACCGGTTCGCCGTCCCTCTTCAGTTGAACGTGGATCGCGGCGGACCGCTCGCCCGGCGCCAGAGGGCCGAAGAGCGCGATGGCGTCGCGGTCGACCAGACCGCGCATGCGGATCATGGCGGGCGGCGTGCGCCCCTCATCCGCCCCGCGGACCTTATCCGCCCCGCGGACCTTCGCCTCGTTCGGCGGCGCGGACGCGGCGTCCACGTCTTGGCGAACGGGGAAAAAGAAAGCGCCCGCAAGGCGAAGGGAGCCTTCCCCGCAAGCCGCGACCGCGGCGAGGTAGAGGGGAAGCTGCAGATCGAGGCCTTGGATGATCTTGAAGAGGGGCAAGTCGCGTTGCGAACTCTTGAAATCAATGATGCGCAACGCCATCCCGCCGTTAGGCAACTCGGCCAAGTCCAACCGGTCGATCGTTCCGCGAAGCGCGATCGTCGCTCCATCATCGAGAACGAGATGCAAGGGGGGCAACGGCCCGCGGGGCGGGTGAGGCCCGCCGGGCGACCCGAAATCGAGCTCGGCGGCGACCTGGACGAAGGCGTCTTTTTCGCCATGCCGCAGCATGGAGTCGATGGCTTCCAGCAGGAGACGTCGGGAACGGTCGGCGAAGAACCGGACTTGCAGATCGCCGAGCGGACCGTCGACGAGGAAATCGCCCCGGCGCTTTTCGAGCGCCTCGTCCAAGGCCGCCTCCGCCTCGTCACGACTCACGCGTCCCCAGTCCAGCGCCCGTCCGGGGATCATCCTCCGCGGCCACGTGTCCGGAGGGTCCCAGCCATGCCGAGCGCTCAGAATCCGGTAGACGTCGCACAGAAGGTCGTGGTGAAAGGCGCCGACGTCGAGGGCTTGGATCTGGAAAGGCTCGCGTTCCCTCAAGCGAAGCGCGTAAGTCGCGAAATACCGAAAAGGACATTGCGAGTACGTTTCCAAACGGGAGACGCTGAGAGATTCGGCCGCGTCGAGGCCCGCGGGGCGGGTGAGGCCCGCAGGGCGAGTGAGGAGCGAGATGCTCCCTCGAAAGGCGTCGTCCAGCTGGGCGTCTCCCGGTCTCCCCAGGGATCTCTCGATGCGGGCAAGGCTTTCCGCCGCGACCGGGATCTCACCGATACGATCCGCCAGTCCTCGCCAAGGCGCGGACCTCCCGTGGGACGCGGGTCCGCCGGGGCGGTCGCGGACTTCATCCGCCCCGCGGACTTCATCCGCCCTGCGGAGGATTCCTTCCACTGCGTGCTCGGGGCGTTCAACGGCGTCGATATCGCCGTCGAGCCACTCGGCGCCGATGCGGACTCTCGTTAGGTCCGGCGCGCAGTCCATGCTAAGCAGCGTCCTGACGAAGGAGGAGGGCTCCAAGGCGGCGCCTTCCTCATCGGCCGCGGCCCAGCTGACCCAAAGATGGCGCGATGGACGCGTGAAGGCCACGTAGCCGAGGTAGCGCTCGCGCAAGAGCCGGACGCTCGACACCGGCGCCAACT
>DATKZW010000171.1:0-8767 GCA_035527775.1 Sumerlaeia bacterium
CCTGGCCAGAATGAAGCACGCCTCCGACAACACGGACTCGCACGTGAGAAGGGGCGGCTCGATCCGCCCGAACTGCTCGACGGCCCAAGCGTGGTAGTTGTCCCGGCGATTCAGGAAGGCGACCAGGGGGCCCGCGTCCACGATGACTTTCGTCTTCATTGGCCGTATCCCCGCAAGTGTTTCTCGTTGCGGGAGAGATCCCGGGGCCCTTCAAGCGAGCCCGCGATGTCCCCGGCCAGATCGAGACACGAGCCGGCCGCCTTGCCCCCCGGCGCTTCGCAGAAGGTCTCGAGCGCCTCGCGCACGACTTCCGATTTCGTCGTTCCTCTGCGCTTCCCAAGCGCCGCAAGCCGCAGATCCAGCCGCTCTGGAACTTTGACCGTTAGGGTTCTCATCATGCCGTCCCCCGCGCGGGTGATATGTATCTGGCAGAAAGATAATACCACCACGCCCCGGTGTCAAGAGGAATTGCCATCCTGGGTTGAGGCTTTCCCGTTGCGTCTTCCACGTCCTCGCGGCCGCCATGCGTCGCTTCGACTGCGAGGGACCGACGGCGGCGACGATCCAGGCTTCGCAGAACATGTGGACCGCCAACGGAGCATCCCTTCTTTCCCGCGGATCTACTCGCCGGCGTCTTGCGGCGAATCCGAAACCACCGAGTCTTGTCGGTCCATCAGCAGGTCAATATACGCGCCTGCCTCGAGGTCTTCGGCCCGGATTCCCAGCTGCCCCATGAGATCCTGGGCGATTCCCGTTCCCTCTTCAAGGGATTGACCTTCCTGCAGCACAACCTCGAGCTCGACGAACCGACCGAGGTCCTCGACCTCATCCAGATGGATCCGCGTCTGTCCGAGGAGATAGAGAAGGCGCTTCTTCCGGACCGTTCCGCAAACGTCGAGGGCGCGGCTAAGAGTCGACTTCAGCAAGGCGGGATCGCTCGTCGGGACGATCGAATAGTCCGAGGACTTCGGCCCTTTGTCGTCGTCGCGCTCGTAGGCAATCAGCTCTCCCTGCGACGGGGAAAGGGCGCGCAGCTTGAGCCGTCCCTTCGGCGCCCGGAAAAACACGTCCTCTTGCTCAATCAGTCTCCCCGGCCCGCCGCTTAGCTCCTCGGCAACGGCTTTCAGCTTCTCGAAGTCGGGGGCGCGGGCCTTGACTTCGATGTTCGATCCCGCGCGCAATCCGGCGCGCGCGGCGCTTTGGGACGCGTCGGCCGGAGGCCGCGCTCCGCGCGTCCCCGTCCCGCGTTTCGTCTCCCCGCCCAAGCCGATCGCCCTCCAGACGGTCGCCCCTCCATGGCTTGGCTCGAACGTCCAGACCTCTTCGAACGCGAAGGTTCTGCGCTGCGCCTCTTCGCGGTCGAGCTTGCCGTTTGCGGCCTCCCACCAATCTCGGCGATCCAACGTGCCGAGGACTAGATAGTCCCCCCCGACTGCCTCGGGACGATGCTCCTCGAGGAAAGCCGTTACGTCGGACTCGATTTCCGACTGGCGGGCGATGATAAGGTCGCACCCGGGGCAGTGTCTGCACCTTTCGTCCAGGAGCAGGAATTGGTCCGGGTCGACGTGGACGGCGAGCGGGGTCTCCCGGATCCTCGTCGCCGAACCGCACTTGGGGCACCTGGCGAAGGCGACGTTCTCATAGGGGCTCAGGAAGAATCGATGCCGTTTCCCGGCGAATTTCTGGTCCGATGATTCCGTCATTTCCTTGCGCCTCTAAGACCGCAACGTCGCCACGAGGCGAAGGGAATTTCTGAGAAGTTCGAGGGCCGACACAATGTCCTTGCACACAACGTCGGCTGAGAGGACCGCATCGGCTGCCGCGCCCTCTTCCTGTATCACCGCGATCCCGAGCGCCGCCGCCTCCAGCATGAGCTGGTCGTTGCGGCCGTTTCCGACGCACGCCGTCCCGTCGGCGCCCAGCCGCTTGACGTACTCCGCTTTGGCTGCGTCCTGGTTGTCGGCGGGCAGAACCGAAAGCCTGCACGGGGCTCCCTCGAGTTCCGACTGGGCTTCGCCGAATGTGTCGGCGGTCAACACATGAACCTCCGCTTGCTCCGCCAAGACGTTGAGGAGCTCTTTCACGCCGGCGAAAATCCGCCCGTCGCAAGCCAGCGTTCCATTGTAGTCGAGAACCAGATGGCGGATTCTCAGCACGCCGCGTCCTGGGATCGCAGCCTCGATCACGCGACATCCTCCTCACGTGGAATGGTAGTCCGTCGCCCGGCGCTCTGGCAACTGCCAATCCGCCGTCGCGGCCGAAGAAGCCGTGAAAAACTCCGCGCCAGCCGGGATGGGGAAATCCGGGAACGACGACTCAGCCCCGTCTTCCCATGGGCGCATCCTACGCCCGGGAGAGCCCTCGCCGGGAGTGAAAAGGATCCTGGCCCGAAGCCGCATACTTCCCTTTATTCATGCGCGGCGCTATAGAACTTCTGCACCGGCCTCTCCGTATGTCTGCTAAGAACAACGAAGGAGCCGTCGAGACTGAACGCTTTGGATGCGTATCCGATTGTCCGGATGGGTTCGTGTCGACCGATGCTCTCGAGGCACAACATCGTCGGCTGTCTGTAAGTTGTGGCAATGTGCTGCGCGTCCGGGAAATAGACGTGCCGGGAACTCAAATACCCCACACGTGTGCCAACAACCCGCATCTTTTTGTCACAGAGGACTCCATAGAAACGCATACTCTCTTGCTCCTCGAAGCATTTGTGCGCACAGCCGATGAAAAACCACTCAAATCCCGGAGACGCTGCAAGATGGAACGTCTGGGAGAAGCAGCGCTCACGTCCGTGATCGAGGGCAAAGTGCGACCAGGGGTACCGCCTGCCTGTCCTGACGGGGGATCCGTCCTTCAGAGCAAAAAACTCAAGTCCCCGCTTCGTCAGAACGGCCAACTCCCCGCGTTTCGGCGAGTACGCATGGATGATCTCGCCTCCGGGCACGCCCGCGGTCTGCCATACTGCGCCTTTCGCCCTTCGATCGCACAGGATTACCCGGCTTCTATCCCCTGCACCAAGGCCGACGCTGAGAACGGCCCGATTGGAGTCGATTGCCGTCATCTCACTTGCTGAGAACGGGAGGCGGCTCTCAATCTCCGTGAGATCCCATCCCGCGCCATCCTGGAAGCGCCCCAGAAACCAACGGGCGGCCTCCGGCCCGTCCAGAAACCAGCAATCCAAAACCCGCACCCACTGCTCTTCGTAGAGCAGAACCCATACCGCCTTTTCATCAATTGGCGCAATCACGTCCGACACGCCAACCGAGGTGGGATCGTCGGTTCCGAGAAGCGCGCGCAGTTCCTGAACCGGCGCCCGTGCGCTTGCTGTGACGCGCCCAGAGGCGTCGAGCCGGTAAAGGACGGGACTGGTAAGAGTGTCCGCGATATTGAAACCAAGGTAGTAGTCGGCAGAAAGAGGCCGAACCCATATAGCATGCCCGGCGGCTTTGGCGCCAAAGATATCAAGGGACTTCGCATCCGCCCAGTGCTCTTTGGCATTGGACAGACGTGGGTTCCGTGCTGGCGTCTGGGCCCCGAACGACGACTCAGCAGTTGAAACCGAACACAAGGCGAGACTCAAAGCCAAGACTCCGCAACCCAAAAACAGCGCCGGCACTGTGCAAAAGGCGAGCCAGTTCATGTGTCTGTTTTGCCCGGGCAGGTGGACCGAATCAAGCATAGCACACCTCTTCCTTCCCCTTCCTCGGCGGGGCGAAGGGGATCCGACTAGGTCCCCAAACGCCAGACCTCATTCCGGAGTCCCATGCATGGGAAACGGGGAAACGGAAACGGAAACGGGAAACGGGGACAGTCGCCATTTTCGAAACGGGCGAAACGGGGACAGTCGCCATTTTCTGCCGTCGGCCTCCGCGCCCTGCCGGCGGTCGTCTTGGCACGAAGGGCGACTTGCGCCGCATGTGGTGCGTGTTCCCCGCGTCGTCCCAGCCGAAATAGCGCTCCCTCGCGCGCCCCAGCCGGTCGCACGAGAGCGCGTGCTTCGGCAGCCGGCTCGATGCATCCACCCTATACCCCGGCGCCCCCTGCGTCAAGGCGTTTGTCTTGTCTTTATGTCTCTTCACTCTTCACTTCCGAAAAATGGCGACTGTCCCCATTTCCGAAAAATGGCGACTGTCCCCATTTCCCCATTTCCCCCATTTCCAATGTCCCCAAAACCCGGCGATCAGCCTTACTCTCGCGGACGGGGCCGACGGGGTCAACGGGGTTCGTGAGAAAGCGCTTGGGCGGGAATGCGTTGCCGGGGCATATCGGGGCCTTCCCAAGACAACTCCAACGATTTCTCGCCGCCGAACTGAAAATAGACGAGGCGGATCGGGTGTTTGCCCGCCTCAAGAGCGACGGCGCCGCTTCTCTCGCGCGGCCCGTGCTGCCCGTCGTTGTCCACGACGGCGCGATCGCCGACGTAGAGCCGGCTGCCGTCGTCGGAATCGACGGAGAACGTGTAAACGCCCGTGGACGGCGCCTCGACAAAACCAGTGAAGATGAGGGCGAACCATTCCTCGCGCGCGGCGGCCTCGAGCGTGAAGTCCTTGACGCGCCCCGTTCGGCCCTCCGCCTCCGCATCGATTTCGTCGACTCGGTTGAACATCCCTTCCAGGTATTTGTACGCGAGGCCCGGAGCGAGGGCCCCCGTCCTCGGCGGTGAAAGCGGTTCGGCCTTCACGAGTTTCTCCATCATGAGGGGGGCGTCCACGTGGAAGGCGGGAGGCGCCTCGGCCCGCGCGGCAAGCGTCACGGTCCTGTCGATTGGGATGGGAGCGTCGTAGAGGGCCGAGTCGTCTCCCGGCCTGCTTCCGTCCAGCGTGAAGCGAATGGGATAGCCGCGCGCGCGGGTCGCGAGGCGCGCTTGGGTGGATCCAACAAAGAGCCGGGACCCTGAATCGACGACGGGCTCGAGTGCCCGCCGGCGCAACGTCCGAAGGCCGTCTTCCAGCTTGCGCCGGTGTTCCATGCGCGTTTCCAAGGGCCAAAGGCCGGGGCGCTCGGTCTGGTGGATGAGTTCTTCGAGCGTCGCGAGCGCCTTCTGGGCCGCGGCGTCCGATGCTTCGAACTCCTCGGCGGTCGGTTTCCCCTTGTGCAGGGCGATGGCGTGCTCGCGAATATGGCGGATGATCGTGAAGTAAGGCGCTCCGGCGCCGCGACCGAAGAGCGCCTCGGCCACCCAAGCCTCCGACCGATCCGGGTCGTACTCCTTGGGGTTCCAGCTGTAGTTGCACCACGTCGCGTCGCCGTTGCCGCACACCCAGATATAGCGGGTCCTTTCTCCGATGGTGCGAAGCTCATTCACCAGTTCGCGCGGAATCTCGTAGCCGTAGTACCACGCCCACTCGACGCGACGGATGCCGGCCCAGAGGTCCTGAAGAACGCCCTCCTCGTAGTCCCTCAGCTCTCCCTGGCCCGCGTCCCACACGCCGTTGTGCCACCAGACGTAATTGCGCAACCCCGCGCGCCTGGCCGCCCCGATCTCTTCCGTCTTCGATGGGCAGAAAAACGTTCGCAGATCCGCCAGGTCTTCCGCCGCGCCGAAGCGCGCGTGGTAGTCTAGATTCGCCCGGCTCGAATTCCACCACGCTCCATACGGGGTCGGGCAGAAGATCAGGCGCTTGATCCCGCGCCGGTCGGCGACTTTCTTCATCAAGCGGCACCAGCCGATGTGCTCTTCGGGAAGCTGGTCGCGGGGCGCGTAGAGCGGGATGTCGTCGAACATGAAGATGAATCCGTCCGCGCCGCCCACGGCAAGACCCTCGAAGAGATCCTCCACGTACGCGGCGTCATCGGGGTTGCCCACGAGAACGGGCCTTTCGCACCGCCGCAGCAAGCCGTGCATCGAGACAAGGCCGTAGACCAGCATGCCCCGCTTGTGGCATTCGGCAACGGTTTCCCTCAATCCCGCGGGGGCTTGGGGCGGCCCAGCCTTTTCCCCCGGTTTCCCTGTGAGAGGATGGCCGAAGTACGTGACGTTGATGCGCCATCGGGCGGCTTCGTCCAACGTCTTGAGGTATCCCGTGTCCGCAATCGGCCGCGCCAGCCCGACTCGCCCGCGTTCGACCATCATGGGGCGGTCTTCGACGCGCATGGGATGGGGAAGATAGAGACGCCCCTCGCGTTTCGCCAGGAGTTGCGAGAGCGTAAAACAGCCATAGAGGAGGCCGGACGGATCGGTCCCGAGGACCAGAACCTTCTCACGGACCCCACCGACCCCGTCGGCCCCGTCCGCGGGATTGTCCCGCCCGCCAGCCCAGTCGATCACGTAGCCCTCGGCCCGATAGCCCTCTTCCCTGGGCATGGCCGCGAGGCCTTTCCAGCGCTCGGGCGGCGCCAGATCGCCCAAGCGCGCCTGGTCGGCGATGGTTCCCAAGACGAAAGTCGCCGCCGCAAAGTCGCTCGAGACATCGGCCTCGACGGCGAAATGCCCGCGGAGGTCGCCTTGCAGGACTTCAGCCGCGTAGCGTTCCGTCGGGTCGGCGTCGGAGCGGACGGCGATAACGGGTTTCTGGGGCAGGGCTCGCCAGACCTCTCCCGTTTCCAAGCGCAAGGGTTTGGGAACCACTACGAAGGTTCCCGGAGCCGGCGCGATCTTCTCGATGCGTTCCATCACGGTTCCTTTCTCTTTTCCACGGACCCTGTCCGCCTCTGCTGGGACGGCAGACGTCACGATCGACGCCGCGACCAGCGTGCTTGCAAGGTAAAGACTTCCTCCGGGGATTCCCACGATGCTCTTCCAACGACGCCTGCCTGCCGCGACGCTCGGGCTTGCGCCACAGGCAGGGCGGTTGCCGCGCGCGTGGATTGGCGAAGCAAGGTCGGTTCTCCAACGTTCGCGGGCGCGAAACGCCGACCCCGGCGCGCGCGAGACGCCCGCGCTGCGGGGATCTCCCGCCGGGCCTCATCTTGTGTTGGCCCCCGCCTTCAGGCAAGGGTTTTCTGAGGGCGCGAGGTCGCCGTCTCGCTATCTCGCCTTATCTTTGACGACCCGATGACGCGCAATCGAGATTTGACGGCGCGCCGCGCGCCGGGTAGTCTGACTTCGCGCTCGCGACCTCGTTCGCGCGGTATCGTCGTGGGCTCCGGGATTGGAGAACCCGCGTCGGACGAAGCGCCGGCATTCCATGGAAGGGAGGCGCCGAACCATGCGTCTCTATCTCGCACAACATGGCGAAGCGCATTCCGAAGAGGTCGACCCCGAGCGCCGCCTGACGGACAGAGGCGTTGAGGACGTCGAGAGAATGGCGAAGTTCCTCAAGCCTCTCGGGCTTCGCGTCGATGCCATCTGGCACAGCGGGAAAGCCCGCGCCGCACAGACCGCCGACATCCTGGCGTCTGCGCTGGTCTCGACTCAAGGCGTCGTGCAGCGCGACGGGCTCGCGCCCAAAGACCCGACCGGCCCACTGAAAGAGGCGCTCCTTGCAGCGGGCGCCGCGGATGGGGCCCGGGAAGACGTCATGATCGTGGGTCATCTCCCGTTTCTGGGGCTGCTGGCGTCCTCGTTGATCGCCAACGACGCGCTCGCCGACGCCGTCGCCTTTCGTCAGGGAGGGGTCGCTTGCATCGACTGCGCCGACGACGGCACGGCGAGGCTCGCGTGGATGGTGATTCCCGATCTCATCCCGTGAGGAGCGGCGCGCCCCAATCATCGGGCTAACTCGCGGCGGGCGGCGCCGACGATGTCGCGGAAGGCCCGCGCGACATCCTCGGGAAGCGGGTCGCATTCCGCCGAGGCGAGGATCTCTTCCTTGCGCGCCGCGCAACGTTCTTCCATCCCGCGAGCGCCGCTGTCTCGCCAGGCGTCGTAGAATTGTCGATCCAGGAGCCGCGGGAACCAAAGCTCGCCGCGGAAATGCTCGACGGTGTGAGTCGCGTCGAGAAAGCCGCCGCCCGGCCCGGCGTCTTCGATGACGTCGAGCGCGAGGGTTTCGTCGGAGATCTCGAAGGCGCGCAGAGCGCTCTCCACATAGGCGATGACCTCGTCCTGCATCACGAGCATATCGAGCGACGCGGCCTGATCTACGCCCGAGATCCCCATGTGTCCGAAGATGTCGGCCCCCGCCGCGGCGGCGAAGGCGAGCGTGACGCCCGTTTCGAGTCCCGCCTGCGCGTCGGGCCGCTTCGAGTCGGTCAGGCCCACGTTGACGTACACGGGCAGGCCGTAGTGTTTGCCCATCTGCGTCATGGCGACGCCGAAAATGGCTTGCTCGGGGCCGCTGAAGACAAGTTGCGTCGTCGCCATGTCGAAGGCGTGGCAGATGCCCCCGTAGCAAACGGGCGCCCCGGGGGAAATCAGCTGCGCGATGCAGACGCCGGCAAGGATCTCGGCGTTCTCCTGCGCCATCGTTCCGGCGATCGTGGCCGGGGCCGAAAGACCCATCTGCGCCATGGGGCCGACCGGCACGGGAAGGTTGAGCCGAGCGGTCTCATAGAGAAGATCGACGCCGTGGAACGGGAATCGCAGGGGACTGATCGGTTCGAGGAACGGGTAGCAGACCGGATAGGCGGCCGCACGCTCGGCGTCGCCGCGCAACGCAATCATGAGTTCGACGAGAAATCGCGCCGACGCGCGGTCGTGGAACCAGATGTGGACCGGTTTGGTTGTATGCGCGAGGAGCGTCGCGAGGACCTCGACGCATCGCATCTCGACCGGTTCACGGCCCCCGTCCGCCGCGCCCAGGGGATCGGCCATGGCACCGACGACGTTGATCCATGGAAGCGCTTGCGCGAACCGCCCCGCCGTCGCCACGTCTTCCATCATCGG
>DATKZW010000172.1:0-2983 GCA_035527775.1 Sumerlaeia bacterium
TGGGGCGCGGCCAAGATGGCCGCGCCACGGTCTGTCTCTGAATGAATGCGGCGCGGGCTTCCAGCCCGTGGGCCACGGCCAAGATGGCCGTGCCACGCTCTGTCCCCTGTCTTTCTGTCAGGGGCTCTTAGCCGGAGGAAGACTCTTGCGGCGGGGCGGGGGCCGACTCGTTTTGGGAGGCGGCCTTTCCCGATGAAGCGGCTCCTGGAAGGGCGGGGCGATCATGGTCCTGCATCAGGGCCGCGAACTCCTTGCGGATTTCCGCGTATCTGGCCGTCAATTGTTGGTGGTCTTGCCGGATTCTCCCGGCCTCTTCTTCAGATCGTTTCCGAGACTGCTCGGCCTGCTCGCGAGCGGTCTTGGCCTCGAGAAACCGGGCGTTCAGCTCGTCGTAGGCGTTCTGGAGCGCCGTGGCTTCCTTCTCGGCAACGGCGCCTTCCGTTGCCTTCTGCTCCGCCTCTTGCCGGGCCTTTTCCAACGCCGCCTTGAGTTTGGCCCTTTCGCCGTCAAAGGCCTTGACTTGGGCCGCAAGGTCCTTGCGCAGTTGAGCCACGAGGGCCTCGCTTCGGTCCAGGCGGTCTTGAAGGTCCTTCGGATTCTCCTCGAGGGCGTGAATCTCGCGCTCGAACTTCGCCTTTTCGACCTCAAGGGCCTGTTCGGCGATCTCCAGCCGGTTCTGCGAATCCACCAGTCGCGCCCGAGACTCCTCGTGGGCCGCCCGCTCTTTCTCGAGATCTTTCTCGATCTCTTTCCGCGCCTCCACGGCCCGTTTGTGCTCGGCCCGCAGTCTCGTCAGATCATGCTCCGTCTCTTCATCCGAACGGGCCCTCTTGGCGAGGCGAACCAGGTTTTCGACGTCCCGCTGGAGATCGAGCGTCGGGCGCCAGTTGGGGGGAATGGCGTACCACTTGCGGTCCGGCGCCGCCGCCATCTCGTCCAGCTGCTTCTCGATTTCCGCGATCTCCAAGCGAACGACCTCGTAGCACTGATCGCACGCTTCGGCGAGATCCGTTTGCGTCTGGCTCGGGCGAACCTGGCTCAGAGCGCGTCGAAGAAGTTTCAGGCGTTCGACGCTGACGGCGAGGGCGTCGAGATATCCCTCCCAACAGGCGCGCAACGCTTTGCGAAGATGATGGGTCTCCAGGCGGAGTTGGAGGAAACGCCCGGAGAGAAGAAGGAAGGCCAAAAGGGCGAGTCCGGCCGCAACAAGGGCAGGCCAGGACGCGGCCAGCAGGGGGTGGTTTCGAAGAAGATCAAGCAGGGACACGGCCGGCGCGCTCCGAAAACGTTCCTCCGCTCCTCTTCCGCCGGCGGGGCGGGAGCGATCGGCAACGGCGAAAGGCTACTTCATGAGTCCTTCGATCTCTTTCAGAATGTCGTTGATGGCGTCCTCATCGGATTTCTTATCGTTCTCATGCGGGATCGTTGGGGTGCGGTCGCCCGTTCCCGAATCGGATTCGGGGGCGCTTGCTTCGCCCATGATCTCATCCAGAAGATCGCTCCCCGTTTTGCCAAGGTCCTCGTTGCCCGCGGAGGATTCCCCGCCGCCGGCCTCCGCCATGATCTCGGTGAGGAGCTCGCTTTCCGAGTCCGTCAGACCTTCCGCCTGTTCGCCTTTCGCTGACGCTCCGCCGCCCCCGGATTCGCCCATGATCTCGCTCTTGTCTTCTTCCGCCTCCGCCATGATCTCGGCCAGCAGATCCTGTTCGGAATCGTCCAACTGGGGGGCGCGCGACTTGCCGGGCTTGCTCGCCGGGGATTCCCCGACGATCCCGGCGGCGACGATCTCCGCAGCCTGGTCGCCGCCTTCGTCCGCGCCCGCGGACGCCTCAACCAACACCTGGCCGGCCAGGTTCTGCCGGACGGCGCCGGGATCTCTCGCCGGGATGATATTAACACTCTCGACGGCCAGTCCTCTCCCATGAGCGGCGACAACGGTCCGCGGCATGGCGGGGGGCGGCGCCTCGACGGGCTCGACAACCGTGGGCGCCGCCGCGATCTGCCCAGGCTTCGGCGCCGGTTCGCCTCCCGGCTTTTCCTCGAAGGTCTCGCGGCGAATGTCCGCGGCCCGTTTCCGGAGAGCGGCCATGGACGGCTCCCGAGGCGCGGCCCTTCGGCCCCGTGAGCGCCTCACGCGCAATCCGAACAGCCCAACGATGGCCAGAAGGGCAATGACCGCCCCGGCCTGCATCACCACGGAGAGGAGAGCGGGGCCCGGCGCCGCTTCGGCGTCGCGCTCTCCTTGTGCCGCTCCCGCCGGCGGCGAGGGCGTTGGGGCAAGGGAAACGGCGGGTTCCGCCGCCGGAACAGCCGTCGGGGGAGCGAGAAGATTCTGCGGTCCGGGCGGAACCGCCAGGGGACCGGGCGCCGCATCGGAAACGGCGAAGTCCAGGGGGCCGACGGTGTCATGCAACACGCGACCGGAGGAGTCCGTCAGATTCCCCGTAACAGTTATCCGGTAGGCGCCCTTCTGGCTCGTCTGATAGTAGGCGGTCGAGAAGAGGGCGTCGCTGAGAGGGATCACCTCCTGGGTGATCTGTGAGCCGTCCGGCCGGAGGACGGTGGCCACGAAATCGATCTCACCGGCCGCGCGCGCCATTTGCTGGTCAACGATCTCGGCCGTCAGGGTCACCGGCTCGCCCGCGCGCAGGACCTCCTTGCGCAAGGCGTGCACCTTGAACCAGCGGTCCACCACCTTGACCGTGCGGACGATTCGTCTTTCAATCGGGGGGACACGGGCGATGATCTCGACGTCGTAGGCGCCGGGTTTGTCGGGCGTCGCGAGCCCGCCGCCGAAGACGCCGTCCTTCGCCGCGCCGTCGTTGTGGCTGCCGTCGTCCTCCAGCGAGAAAACGCTTTGACTGTATCCTGCCTGAAGAGTCCCTTGCATGGTCAGACGCGTGAGCATCTCCGGCTCGCGAACCACCTCTCCCTGGCTCCTGAGACTCGCCGTCAGAGGGCAGTCTTCTCCGGCGCGGAGCAT
>DATKZW010000173.1:0-5546 GCA_035527775.1 Sumerlaeia bacterium
AGGCAACCATCGACCTCGGACGTCCGATTCCGATCCACACGATTCGCGCCCGCTTCCTCCAGGACCAGGGCCCGTGGATCTTCCTGCCCGCGCAAGTCGAGTACGCGCTTTCCAAGAACGGCGCCGATTTCCAGGTCATGGCCACGATCCCGAACGCCGTCTCCCCAGAGAAGACCGGCGCTTTCATCAGACCCTTCGCGGCGAAGATCGAGGAAACCGAAGCGCGCTACGTGCGGGTCCGGGCCAAGAGCATCGGCGTCTGTCCCGAATGGCACGCCGGCCGTGGCCGCCCCGCCTGGCTCTTCGTCGACGAGATCCTGGTGAACCCGGATGACTGAACTCCCCCGTGAGCGGAGCGCCCGTGGCGCCGTAGTTGGCTTCCTCATTGAGTTGGCCGCCGACTTTGCGTTGGGGGCGGTGAGAGACGAGGACGCGGCGGACCGGCTCCTCGGTCTGCAGGCGGAAGGCGTGGCAGTCGATCCCGGCCTCGTCCCAAAGTGTGGGGAAGGATGTCTTCGGCCTCGAACTGAGGCGCGTCGCCGAAGAGTTGACGGCGCGAGATCCACGTCCCGGTGTGCGGGGCGCCTTCCTGCATTCCTCCCAGAGTTCGCGCGTCTCGACATTGTCGCGGGATGGGATTTCGACGGCCTCCCAATTCCTCTCCTCCCATCTCTTGACTTGCGGCGTGGGATGATAGACAATCCTCTGTCAGGGCTTCCTTCGAACAAGGCGCCGCAAGACGGGGAATAGAACATGGCCACTCTCACCGTGATAGAAGGTTCGGACAAAGGACAGGTCTTCTCTCTGGCAGGGACCGTCATCGCTCTGGGACGCAACGCTGAGAACAGCATCGTTCTGAACGACAACACGGTCTCGCGCTTCCACGCCCAGATCGTCCAGCGGGGCGACGCCTACTACATTCACGACCTCGAAAGCACCCACGGCACCTTCGTCAACGACGTGCGCAACGACAAGGAACTCCCTCTCGGCGACAACGA
The DNA here is from genome assembly GCA_035527775.1 of Sumerlaeia bacterium. Classification (GTDB taxonomy): domain Bacteria; phylum Sumerlaeota; class Sumerlaeia; order UBA8349; family UBA8349; genus DATKZW01. The sequence goes on from DATKZW010000173.1 coordinate 999, forward strand.
CCGGATTCGACTCGGGAAAACGGAGCTCCTGCTCCGCGTCCAGGAGAAAGACAAGGTCGGCGCGACGACGTCGGCCGCGGAAACCGCGAGCCTCGTGCAACTCGCCGAGGGCAATGAGCGCCCCACAGGAGACCCCTTTGAGAGAACCCGGGTCGCCTTCTCCATGCCAATCGAGGACAGCGTCGCGGGCAAGGGCCTTCCCGAACAGAACTTGGCGAGGCTCAGCCGCGTCGCCGACGCCATTCAGTCGGTCTTCGATCTGAACGAGCTCTTGCGGACGCTGATGGACGTTCTCTTTGACGTCTTCAACGTGGATCGCGGCGTTGTCCTGTTGCGAGAGGGACCAGAGGGGGAACTCGTCGAGAAGGTGACGCGCCCCCCGGGGGAGAAGTTGAAGATCAGCCGGACCATCATCGACCATGCCATCGGGGATCGCATGTCGCTCCTGATCTCGGACACGACCATGGACGAGCGTTTCAGCGAGGCGCGCAGCGTCCTGGCCCAGTCCATCCTGTCGGCCATCTGCGCCCCCCTCGTCTGCAAGGACAAGGTTCTTGGAGTGCTCTATATCGACACCCAGTCCCACTGGATCCGGTACGAGAAAGAAGATCTGGCGTTGGTCAACATCATCGCGGCCAATGCCGCCATCGCCATCGAGAACGCCATTCTCGTCCAGGAGAAACTCCAGTCCGAACGCATGGCGGCCATCGGTCTCGCCATGGCCGGGATCTCACACTACGTCAAGAACGTCCTGACCGGAATGCAAGGCTCCACGGGTCTGGTCGACATGGGGATAACCAGCAGAAACATCGACCTCATCGAGAAGGGCTGGCCCGTCCTGCAACGCTCCACCCACAAACTCCGCTCCCTCGTTCAGGATCTCCTGACATGCTCCAAGGACCGCGAGCCGCTCTGCGAAAAGGGCAATCTGAACGCTCTAGCCCGAGACGTTTTCGACGGCCAGAACTCCCGAGCCCAGGAGATGGGCGTCGAACTGGTCCTCGAGCTGGACGAGAACCTGCCGGATTCCGATTTCGAGCAGAAAGCGATTCACGACTGCATTCTCAATATCGTCGGAAACGCCATCGAGGCGTGCCAAGAGACGCCCGACGCCCGTGTCGCGATCCGCTCGAAACGGTCCTCGGACGGCGAGGAAGTGGTGGTCGAGATCGAGGACAACGGTCCGGGCATCCCCAAGGAGATCGCCGCGAAGATCTTCGAACCTTTCTTCAGCACCAAGGGCTCGCAAGGCACGGGTCTCGGCCTGGCCGTCGCTCGCAAGTTGGCCGAAGAACACGGCGGCCAACTGCTGCTCGACTCGGAAGTCGGCAAAGGCAGCGCCTTCCGCATCATCCTTCCCATTCACGCCCCCGAGCCGCAGGACGAGCCGACTGGGCCGTGATGAACGGGGCGGGGATGCTCTTGCTTTGAGAGTTTCACCGGTCGACGCATGCGAAGATCCTCTCTTCTTCCGTTTGGCAACCCGATAACGCCTGTTTCCGCGGCCCGATAGGGCCTGTTCCAGGCCCGTGACGGGCAACGGCGCCCTTCGGCGCACGCAGTGGGGCATTACGGAGCCATACGTCCAGTTGGACCAATGTTTCCGTCTTGCGGCGGCCGCGCGCGTCGGATACAAGACAGTTGATGAGTCATAATGAATATGATACCCGCGCGTCAGCTCTGGAGAGTTCCTTGGAATGGGGCGGAGGTTCCGGCCTCCGGCCAGCCCGGCGCCGATCCTGCGCCGATCGCGCCGGGGAGGCTCGGACTCCGTGGATCGAGGCGTAGTTGCCGAAGACTGACTCACGGCCAAGGAGAACGCAAAAATGTCTCCCTCGCAACCCAAGAAAAATCGCAGCCAAGCGAACAATCCCAAGAGGGAAAGGCCGCCGCGCGCCCACCCAAGAACGCAAGGCGGCCATCTCCTCGACGCCGCTTCCGACGTCCCCGACATTCGCGACCGGATGTACGAGCCCACGCTGCGAACGCTCGCATATCCCGCGATCGAGGCCCTGGGCAAGCCGACCGTTCTGGACCAAGGCCGGGATGGGTCCTGCACGGGGTTCGCCCTCGCGGCCGTCATCAACCTGCTGATGGCGAAGGCCGGCCGGGAAAAGGGGAACGCCCGCGGGACCATCCAAGTCAGCGGACGGATGCTCTACCAGATGGCCAAGCTCCACGACGAGTGGCCGGGCGACGACTACGAGGGATCGAGTCTGCGCGGCGCAATCAAGGGGTGGCACAACACGGGCGTGTGCCGCAGAGAGCTCTGGCCCGACAATGTCCCGGCGAACCAAGACACTCTGGACTTCAGGCGAGCCGTCGACGCGCGCAACCATACGCTTGGCGCCTACTACCGCTTGCGGCCCAGCTTGCCCGACTTCCATGCAGCCCTAAACGAAACCGGCGTCCTCTACGTGTCGGCGCAGATCCACCAGGGATGGGAGAGGGCAGACTCGAAGGGCGTCATCAAGCCGGACGGCGCTCCGCTCGGCCGTCACGCCTTCGCCATCGTCGGCTACGACAAGAGGGGGTTCTGGGTTCAGAACTCGTGGGGGAAAAGCTGGGGCAAGAACGGTCTCGGGCTCTGGACCTACGAGGACTGGGTCCAGAACATGATGGATGCATGGGTCGTGCAGCTGGCCATGCCCACGCCGCAGGTTTTCGGCCTGCGACCGCGGATGGCCCTCGCGGCAGGCGTCGAAGTCGAGGCGCGGAGAGGTCCCGCACCGCGACGCCACGAAATCCTCGGCCACTTCGTCTATATCGACGACGGGCGTTTCGAAGAGAAAGGCCGGTATTGGAGCAACGCGGACGTGGTCCGGGAAACGGCGGAGCACGTGGCGCGCAGCGCGAAATACGACCACCTCGTGATTTACGCCCACGGCGGTTTGAACGGTCCCGAGGACTCCGCGCGGCGGATTTTCGCTCTGAAAGACGGCTTCCGGCGAAACGGCGTCTACCCGTTCCACGTGATGTACGACACCGGCTTGGCCGAGGAGACCAAGGACCTCGTGGTGAAGAAGTTCGACTTCTTCAAGAGCCGCGCCGCCGGCTTTTTGGATTGCGTCAAGGAGCTCGGAGAGCGCATGGCCCACAACCTCGCCGACAGAGCCGACCGAATTCTCGAGGGTCTTACGCGCAGACCGGGAACGCTGCTCTGGAAGGAGATGAAGAAGGACGCCCGGGTCGCCTTCGAGGGGCCTGCCGATTCCCCCGCGGGAGTTGAGACGCTGCGGATCTTTCTCGAGGCCTTCGCCAACGGGAATGGCGGCGTTCGCCCGAAGAAGATCCACATGGCCGGCCACAGCACGGGAGGCGTCCTCCTGGCCCACCTCCTCGAGGCGACGCGCCGCCTGAGGACGGAGTTCGAAATCGAAAGCGTGAGCCTCCTCGCCCCCGCCTGCAGGGTCGAACTCTTCCGGGACGGCTACGTTCCCGCCCTCAAGGGCGGGCACGGGGGCGCTCGCGTCAGGAAGCTCAACGTCTACAACCTCACCGACGAGCTCGAGCGCGCGGACAACGTCGCCGGGGTCTACCGCAAGTCTCTCCTCTACCTCGTCTCGAACGCCTTCGAGGAGGAAGAAGGCGCCGCCATCGCCGGAATGGAGAGATTCAAACGCCGCATGCCCAAGATCGCCAGACTCGACGTCATTTACTCCAGACCCGACTCCTCGCACGCCCCATGCCGAAGCAAGTCCCACGGCGGATTCGACAACGATCCGGCGACGATGAATGATATTCTCAAAACGATTCTGGGAAGGAAGCCCGCGAAGCCCTTCACGACGGAAGAACTGGCGTACTGAGCGGGCGACGGTATGCCTTGCCACAAAAACGCAAAGACGCCGAGACCCAAGACGGCTTTGCCCTCCTTGGCGTCTTCGTGTCTTGGCGGCTCAGAGCGCGGGCGACGTTGGCTGCGCGCCTGCCTCGCTGAAGAATCGCCAGTCGGGGCCGAGCTGCTCGAGGAAGCAAAGGGAATACGATCGCATGAAGACGGAGATCGGGAGAAAAACGACCGAGTTGACATAAGGCAGCGCGGCGGTGCAACAGGTCAGGCAGACCCCCAGGAGCACGATGACGCCGGCCGCGATTCCCAACAGGATCTTCATGAGGATAAAGAGGACGATCGAGCCCGCGTTGCCTGGCGCGATTTCCCGCATGAAAACGCGACAGGCATCGAGGACCCGCAGATCGCGAAGGTACATGATCGGCACGACGAAATTGCCGAGGAGCGCCTTGATCAGGACAAGCGCGAGCGTGAAGGGAACCAAACAAGCGCAGAGGATCAGCACGGCGAACAACGCTCCCGGCCCGAAGCGCTCCGCCTCGAGGTCCGGCCACGCGACAAGGGCGCAAAGGACGAGGAGACCCGCGATGACGCCGAATGCGGCCAGCCCCAAGACGAGGCGGAGCAGGAAAAGACTGTTTCCGTGAGTCTGGAACCTCCGCCACGGCTCGACGACGGCGCCCGCGTTGCGCGCGACGCCGTCGAGAAACATGAACCGCCCCCGGCTGCTTAGCCAGGTAAACAGCACCCAGAGGGCG
>DATKZW010000174.1:0-2073 GCA_035527775.1 Sumerlaeia bacterium
GGAAGCATGCCGACCGCCGCGAATCGTCCGCCGGTTCGACTCACGGCCATCGACGCCAGAGCCAAAACCTCCTCGAAAACGTCTCCCGCTTCGAGATCATTGCCCGCTTCCTCGTAGAACCGAACGAGGTCCGAGTAGAGATCCTGGGAGGAACTCACGAGCGACCGCACGTCCTCAAGGTCGGCGTCGCCAATCAGGTCCCTGAGACGCAGAAAGAACTTCTCCACCTGCTTAAGCCCGATAACGTGGCCGAATTTCTCCTCCTCAGTCCCGCGATACAGGACGCGGTACCTGTAGCCCGCGCCGTTGAGGACGCCGAGGAGCGCGTCCACTTTGTCGGGACTCTCGGTCGCAATGGCGACATCCGCGGCTTCCGCGTCGATATCCTCGTCGTACAGCATGTAGATCACGTTCGCCTCCTGCTTTTTCAGGAGGCGGGCGAAGGCCGCCAACGTTCCGGGCTTGTTGACGAGCCGCACCTTGATCTCGAGCACGTTCTCAAGCGCGATAATCTGGACGTCGTCTCTGCTCGTTCTTGGCCCGGAGAAAAGCCCCTTCCTTCCCGCAAGCGATTGCAGGAACCCCCGCAGATCGCCTGCATTTCGGAACTGCACTTCGACGGCGACGCGGTGGGCGTCGACGGAGCGATCATAGTGGAAGAAGCCGATATTGCCTCCGTTGCGGGCAATAAAGGAGGAGAAACCGTCCAACGCCCCAGGACGGTCTCGAAGGAAAACGCGGAACTTCGCGATGAACCCCCCTTCGCCGCGGGGACGCTCCCCGCCCGCTACTTGCACGCGGCGGTAGGCTTTTACCGGGAGACTCATGGGAACTCCCTCAAGGATAGGGAACCGGGGAAGGGGAAGATTGAGGCTCTGTGCTCCTCTGGCGCCGGTTGACGAGGCCCTCCCCGCCGGCCGATCCGGCATCGCGCACCCCGCCGGCGGCCATCGCGATTCTCAATTCGCCTTCGAGATCTGCCGGGCCGGGGGGCCCGGCCGTTCGGGCCGGTTGGTATAGTCGGGCCAGAGCGGGCAGTTCAGGTCGATCCAGGTCTTGATGCGCAGGACGTCGTCGGCGGTGAGGCGGACGTCGTGATGGCCGCCGTCGAGGATCTCCCACAATTTGCTCTTCAAACTGCCGAAGGTCAGCGGCTCGCGTTTGTCGTTGCCCGAGTTGTACTGGCAATCGAGGTAGTGCACGTAGCCCTTCGAAATGAGTGTGCGATAAGAGGCCGGCACGCGGTCGGCGCCGATCGCGCCGGAGAGATCGAGGCCCCGCGCCTCGTGCTTGGCGTGGCACTCCGCGCAGTTGCGGTCGAGAACGGGTTGCACCACGTTTTCATAGGAGAAGGGCACGGCGCCCCAACTCGGGGGATCGGGACGGCGCGGCGGGCGCGTCATTGCCAAGCGCCGCGTCCGGTTGCCAGGCGCCGACTGGCGGCTTTCATGGCAGCCGACGCAGCTGCGTTTTTCCCCCGGCTGGAGTTGAACGACGCTCCGCATCCGTTGGAGCTCGTTGAAGTTCTCGTCCAAGGCCTGAAAATAGAGCACTTTGCCGGCGGGAGCGTAGAAGCGCGCCGACCCGTCTTCCTCGACCGGGACCAACCCATGCGAGCTCTTGGCGACATAGCTCGGCCATCCGAACGGCCCGCTCACTGTGTCGACCGGCGTGGCGTACCAGTCCACAAAGTTGGGGTGGTCCTTGCGGTATTCTCCGTTGGGGAGTCTCTCGAGGTCGGCGCGCACCTCTTCAGCCACCCGGATGTACTTGACCGTGCCGCGCTTCACCGTCGGCTCGATTCCAGCATAGACGTCGGCCATGAAGAACTCGCCCCGCTCTTCGTCGTCGCCCACCGACCCCGTCGGCCCTACCGTCTGCGCCACCACGGGCGGGGTCTTCCGGACGCGGTAGATGGTCGGGCACATGGACGAGATGTCGGGATCGGCGTGAATCATTTCACGATTGCCGAAACGGTCGATCACGTAGAGTCCGAACCGCATGCGGGGGGCGTGGGAGCAGAGGAAGTAGTCGCGGGCGAGCGGCACGGGGTCTCGAAAACACTCCTCCATG
>DATKZW010000175.1:0-2231 GCA_035527775.1 Sumerlaeia bacterium
TGCCCTACGTCCTGCGCGACCGGTGCACCGGATGCGGCGTCTGCGAGAACGTTTGCCCGGTGGACGGGGCGAGCGGCATCCGGGTCGAACGGCTCCAGATGCGGGACATCCGCGAGACGCCTCCTGCCCGCCGGCGATTGCAGCGCCGTCGCGGCCAGCGCTGACGGCTGCGGCAGGTTCTTCACCAAGTCCTCCGGTCCCACAAAGAAGAGGCTTGCCTTTCGGGGAGGTTTTGTATAAAGTAGGCGGCCTGAAGCGACCGTTAATGAGAGAAACCCAGGCAATCAGGGGCGGGAGGGGTTGCTTCCCGCCACCCACGTGTAGGAGAGACGGCGATGGCGGGCAAAGAGAAGAAGGAGATCATTCAGTCGTTTCGGATTCACGAGAAGGATACGGGGTCGCCGGAAGTTCAAGTCGCCCTCCTGACGGAGCGGATCAACCATCTGACGGGGCACCTGCAAGGTCACCGGAAGGATCATTCCTCGCGGCGGGGTCTTCTGAAAATGGTGGGTCGGCGCGCCAGCCTCCTGAAGTATCTGGCCCAGGAAGACCGGAGGCGGTACCAGGCGGTCATCGAGCAGTTGGGCATCCGAAAATAAGGCGGTCCAAAGTCCAAGGTCCAAGGTCTAAAGTCAAAAACAACGGACGCCGGGGATCTTTTTCTTTGGACTTTGGACTTTGGACTATTCGTGGTCGGTGGGGCGTAAAGGTCAGGAATCGTAAGAAAGGTTGGGACGAACGATGGCCGTAGTGACGGTGGAACGTGAAATCGGCGGACGAGTGCTCAGCATCGAGACGGGGCGGGTGGCCAAACAGGCGCACGGGAGCGCCTTGGTGCGGTACGGAGACACGGTGGTCCTCGTGACGGCGACGCGGGCCGAGCCGCGGGAAGGGATCAACTTTTTCCCGCTGACGGTGGAGTACCGTGAGATGACGTATGCCGCCGGAAAGATTCCCGGCGGTTTTTTCAAGCGCGAAGGCCGGCCGTCGCTGAAGGAAACGCTGACGTGCCGGATGATCGACCGGCCGCTCCGGCCGCTCTTCCCCGAGGGATACCGCGACGAGGTCCAGGTGATTGCGCTGGTGCTGTCGGCGGACCAGGCCAACGATCCGGACCTGCTGTCGATGATCGGGGCGAGCGCGGCGCTGGGCCTCTCGCCGATTCCGTGGAACGGCCCGCTGGGAGCGGTGCGCGTGGGCCTGAAGGACGGGCAGTTTATCCTGAATCCGACGCAAGCCGAGCGCGACACCGGCGAGATGGACATGACGGTAGCGGGCCTCGAAGACATGGTCAACATGATGGAGGTCGGGGCCAAGGAAGTGCCGGAAGACAAGATCCTCGGGGCGCTCGCCTTGGCGCAGGAACCCATCCGCCAGATCATCGCGATGCAAAAGGAACTCTTCGAGAAGGTCGGCGTCACGAAAAGTCCCCTGCCGGAACTCAAAGACGTCTCGGCGCTCGAGAAGCGAATCGAGAAGGACTGCCTCAAGGACCTGGAAGCGGCCAAGCACATCCACGGAAAGTTGGAACGGAACCGGGCGTGCGACGAGATCCAGGAGCGCGCCGCGGCGGCCATCCTGGGGCCGGAAGGAACGGAGAGCGAGTGGACGGCGTCGGACGTCGGCCGCGCGTGGGCGGCGGTTGAGGAACGCCTGATCCGCCGGATGCTCCTGGCGGGCGAACGGACGGACGGACGCCGGCCCGAGGAACTTCGGCCGATCCATTGCGAGGTAGGCATCCTGCCGCGCACCCACGGCTCGGCGCTCTTTACGCGCGGCGAAACGCAAGCGCTGGCGGTCACGACCCTCGGAACCGGTGAAGACCGGCAGATCGTCGACGGCCTCATCGAGGAATACAAGAAGCCGTTCATGTTGCACTACAACTTCCCGCCGTTCTCGGTGGGCGAAGTGAAGATGGTGCGCGGCCCGTCGCGGCGAGACATCGGCCACGGGGCGCTCGCCGAGAAGAGCCTGGCGGGCGTCATGCCGTCGGATGAACAGTTCCCGTACACGATCCGAATCGTGTCGGAGATCATGGAATCGAACGGGTCATCGAGCATGGCGACGGTGTGCGGGGCGACGCTGAGCCTGATGGATGCGGGCGTTCCGATCAAGGACCCGGTGGCGGGAATCAGCATCGGGCGCATTTCGGACGGGAAAAAAGACGTGCTCCTCGTCGATATCCAGGGCGAGGAAGACCACATCGGCGACATGGATTTCAAGGTCGCGGG
>DATKZW010000176.1:0-2019 GCA_035527775.1 Sumerlaeia bacterium
GGGGAAAGCCAGAGGTGTGAGGTTTGCCCCGATTGTGACCCAGTCGAATTCGTGAGTTTCCTGTAGCGTCAGCAGGGTTATGTCTTCGAGTTTGGCCTTTTCGTGCGCGGTCTTTGTGAACCCCCGACTTGCTACCACGACAACTTTGTCGATTGGAACACAACCTTGGCCACGGTACTTGCCTATGATGGTCTCGATAGCGGTGACGTCCAGTTTTCTTCCGTGGTCTTTGGCTTCCACGGCGATTTTGACTCGGCGATGACTTGGACCTACCTCGACTGTTACATCGATCTCCCGAAAAACTCCAATATCCTTCATGCGAATCATTTCGGACGTGTTTACGCGCGCGCATTTCGGCGCAAAAGCTTGCTCTATGGCAGCGACGATCTCTTGGAAGCGATTTGTTCTCTTGGGCACTTTTCAGACCTCCTTGCCGGAAAAAAGGGGGACGGGAGTTGTTTCGGCTGAAAACCGCGTTTTTGGTGCGCCAGAGCGTTTTTTCGTGAAACGACTCCCGTCCCCTTTTTCATCTCTTCCCCTTTTTCGTCTACTTCTGCACCGCCGGCAGCCCTTTCTTCATGCTTCCTGGAACCAGGTCCATGAGCCGGTGGATTTGCGAGAGGATCCACCAATGACGGAACGCAACGGCATCCATGTTGGAAGGTATGTTGGTCGGTACCTGCTCGGGAATCGCGACGTCGTCGGCTGTCCCCGGCTGCTTATCGTCCCCAGGCAGGACGAGTTCGTACGTCCGTTCGCCCGTCGCGCGGTATGCGATCGCCAGGCCGCGCGTCGTCACGGACGGCGCCGCCGGCCAATCGGGAACGTGCACCTTCTCCGCGACCTCGGCGATGCTCTTCGGCAACCGCCTCTCGCGCGTGAAGAAGTAGGCCGTCTGGAGCGACAGTTCCAGCACGTTCGCGTCGTTCATCGCCTGGAGCACCGCCAGGTTCAAGTTCCCGCCGGTTCCCTTCGCTCCTTCGGCGCTCGGCGATTTCGTCTCGCATCCGCCCATCAGCCACCACACGAGGCCCCCCAGCGCCGCCATGATGACGATCGACGCAATCGCCGCCCACTTCCGCCCCGCCCGCGGCCCGCCGTGCTCGTTCACGCTTCATCTCCTTCTCGCCCATCGCGGCCTTTACCCTCGGCGGGCCGGCCCTCGCGCATCCGGCGATACTCCTCGAGGCGTTTCTTGATCTTCGCTTCGTGCCCGCGGTCGGTCGGCTCGTAGTACGTCGCATCCACGCCGAGGTACTCCTGCGGCGCGACGCCGCCCTCGTAGTTGTGCGCGTACTTGTACCCCTCGCCGTGGCCGAGACGCTTCGCCCCGCGGTAACTCGAGTCCCTGAGATGCTTCGGCACCGGCACGGTGCGGTTCTCCCGAACGTCCTCGCGGGCCTTGGCGATGGCGAGGTACGCGGCATTCGACTTCGGGGCGCACGCGATGTACGTAACCGCTTGTGCCAGCGGGATTTGGCACTCCGGCAGGCCCACGAATTCCGCCGCCTCCAGGGCCGCCGTCGCCAGCATCAGCGCCGCCGGGTCCGCGTTCCCCACGTCCTCCGCCGCGCAGATGACGATCCGCCGAGCGATGAAACGCGGGTCCTCCCCGGCCTCCAGCATCCGCGCCATCCAGTAAATCGCCGCGTCCGGGTCGCTCCCGCGCATCGACTTGATGAACGCGCTCGCCGCGTCGTAATGCTCGTCGCCCGTCCCGTCGTACGCGAGCGCCTTCTGCTGGATCGACTCCTCCGCCACCGCCAGGTCCACGGTGATGGGCGGGACCTTTTCCGGCGGCGCGCTCAGGTCCTTGACCTGGCTCAGAACCGCCACTTCCAGGGCCGCCAGCGCCCGCCGCGCGTCTCCGTCGCTCTTCGTGGCCCAGTGCGCCAGCGCCTCGTCCGACACCGTCACGCGGTACCGCCCGAAGCCGCGCTCCTTGTCCGCTACCGCGCGGCGAACGAGGGTGCGGATATCCTCTTCGCTGAGCGGCTCGAACTTGAAGATCTGGCTCCG
>DATKZW010000177.1:0-2199 GCA_035527775.1 Sumerlaeia bacterium
CGGATGCGATTGCGGAGAACAGTAAGTGCAGGACGGATGTTGGCCCGCGATCGGCAGGCACCATTGATTCACGACCAGCGCACGGAGGAATGAAGAGGAAAGAGATTGAACGCACTACCCGCAACCGCCGCTCCGTCTGGACCGTCGCCACCCGCCCGTACAAAGGCGCACACTTCGCCACCTTTCCGCCGAAGCTGATCGAGCCCTGCATTCTGGCCGGTTGCCCTGTCGGCGGCACGGTGCTTGACCCCTTCGGTGGAAGCGGTACGACCGGAGAAGTTGCCAAACAGAACGGGCGCGATAGCATCCTGATCGAACTCAATCCGGCATACGTCACGCTGGCAGAAAAAAGAACGGCGCAAAGAGGACTCTTCGCATGCCAACCATAACCGCCACCGTCCAGCGGGTCGCATGGCCCAAGCCTACCGCCGTTACAGATGGCGGGGAAGCCTGGTACATCTTGGTCACGGACCAAGGGACGTGCAAGGGCCGGATGCTCTGGCGCCCGCGCGAGATGGAACAACTCGTCCTCGAAGGGGAATACGCAATTTACAAGGGCGAGAAAGAACTGGCCTTCTCGTCCGCCCGCCTCAACATCCCATCCCACCCCCGCGACCAACTCCGCTACGTCGTCGCCCGCACGTCCGGGCTCGGGCCGACCGCCGAGATCCAACTATGGGAGCACGCCGGGGAGAACTGGCAGAACGTCCCCGAAGGCGCGATCCCCCGCCTGCGCGGGCGCGTGTACCAAGACTTCAAGCTCCAGATCGAGGCCCTGCTCTCGAAGTCCGAAGAGGCCCGCGTCGTGGCGGCCCTGATGGGCCGTGGCGCGACTCAGAACATGGCTCAAAAGGCGTGGGCGACGTGGGAAGGGCAGACCCTGGGCGTCGTCAACGCGGACTGCTTCCGGCTCGCGGAGCTCGAAGGGTACGGGTTCGCGGACGTGGACCGGCAGATACGCCGCGAGTTCGGCATTGGTGACTCAGACCCGCGCAGAATCCGCGCCGCCGTGATCTATGCCCTGCGCAAGCTGACCGCCAACGGCGACACCGTGGTTTCGTGGGAAGACCTGTACGGGCACACATGCGGGATGCTGTGCGGGTTCTCGGACGAGGTGTCGGAAGCCGCGGGCGAGTTGTTCCGCGAGGGGGCAATCAAGGCGTTCGGAGAGGGCGGGGCGGGGGTGGCGCTGGCGAGCGATTACCAGGCCGAGAGTGCGATTTGGGAGTGGGTGCAGAGTGCAAGTGAGAGTGAGAGTTCGAGTGTAGTGGAGAGCAACGAAGGAAAGGTAGCGATATGAGCAAGGAACCGACTACAACAATCATCGTCGAGCCAATCGACCCCGAAAAGATCGGCACGGAACTAGCGACCGTGGAGAAGACTTCGGGGATTTCCGAGGACTCCGCCGTCGCCCTGCGCGATCAGTTCGCCGACTTCTATAACGGCATCGTCGAGTGGCGCGAGAAGGCCGCGCTTGTCACGAAGCCGGACGACCCCACGCACCAGAAGATTGCGCGCGAAGTACGGCTCGGGATGCGTCGGGTACGCTGCGACATGGAGAACACGCGCAAGTCCATGAAGGCCGAGTCGCTGGCACGGGGCAAGTTCATCGACGGGGTGGCCGGGATACTGAAACTCGAATGCGACAAGGTGGAAGAGAAGATGATGGCCGTCGAGCAGTACGCCGAGCGCCAGGAGGCGGCGCGGATTGCGGAGATCGTACGCGAGCGCACCGCGTCGCTCGTCGGCGTCGAAGCCGACCCCACCGCCTACAACCTCGCCGCGATGGACGACGACACGTTCCGGCTCGTGCTGGACGCGGCGCGAAAGCGTCAGGCGGAGCGCATCGAGGCCGAGCGCCGCGCGGAAGCCGAGCGCGTCGCCCGCGAGCAAGCCGACCGCATCGCGCGGGAGAAGGCCGAGAAGGAAGCGGCGGCCGCCCGCGCGGAGGCGGAGCGCGAACGCAAGGCGCGGGAGATCGCGGAGGATGAGGCCAAAAAAAAGCAAGACGAAGGCGAACGGATGTTGCGGCGCATGACTGCACGGGCCGACGCCAACCTCGCCGCCGAACGCGAAGCCCGCGAGAAGGCCGAGCGCGAGGCCCGTGCGGCGCGGCAGGCGGAGTTCGACAGGATCGCACGCGAGAAGGCCGCCGAAGCGGCGCGCGTCAAGGCAGAACGCGAGGCCGCCGAGAAGGCC
>DATKZW010000178.1:0-12338 GCA_035527775.1 Sumerlaeia bacterium
CTCCGACAACGTAAATCCTCTGCCCCAAGACAGCGCAATTGTGATCAGTTCTAGGCTTCCGAAGGGCATGTACGAGAGTCCACTTATTTGCACCGGGGGCAAGCACCTCGACAGACGCGGTATTGCTGCCGCGCGATGCGCCTCCGACGGCATAGATCGTGCCGCTCACCGCGCACGCTTCAAGACCTGTCCGTTCCTCACTCATGGACGGTCCCGTTTCCCACTTGCCAGTACGCGTGTCGTACACGTAGACCTTTCCAGTCGCAGAGCCGGATGCGTCAGCACCCGCTCGTATTCTCCCTCCGACCAAGTAGATCTTGCTGCCAACCACCGCCGCACCCGCGTTGCTGTTGCCGATCGGCATGACCGGCAAGGAAGACCAGCGGTCTTGGGTTGGGTCGTAGACTTCTACGACATCCAGAACCCGACGGGCATTGCCAACTCCGGCGATACCGCCAAATGCATAGATCTTGCCTTCTGCGACTGCGACCATAGGGTGCCACCTTGCGGTCGGCATTGGTGCGCACTTGGACCACGAGTTGCTGGCGGGATCGTACTTCTCAGCTATTGAAAGTACATCGTTGTCTTTTCTCCCACCCAAAACGTAGACCACCCCGTTGAACTCCACCGCAGCCGCACTGGTTCGGGGAGTTGGCATGCTCGCCCTCGACAACCACTCGTTTCGGGCTGGATCATACTCATGAACAACACCGGTGGCGCTCCCGGATTTCGTGATTCCGCCGATGAAGTACAGCTTGCCCTTCGCCACGGCCGCGACCCCGCTCATCCGCGCGAGCGGTGCCGGGGCTTTCGATTCACTCTTCAGATCCTGTGCGAAGGTGTACTGAGTAGCCACAGACAATAGCAAGACGATCGCAACCACGACAGCGGTTCCGACCAGATGTGTCTTGGGTCCATACTTGATCATTCCCTTTTTCATCGTGCATCTCCTTTCTCGACGTCCAACTCTAGTTTAGATGAGTCCGTATAAGAACCCGAATACTGCATATCTGTCAGTATAACACACAGTCTCCTGCAGCCGCAAGACTCACCGTAAGTCCTTCAATTCCAGGTCTTCGCCGGGACTGGAGCCATTTAGCTCCGCGTGTTATGCGGATCCGCATAAGAAGCGGGTCGCCGAGGCGATCGGAGCAAGTCCGCCGGACTGCGCACCCCTTTCCCCCCCGATTCAAGACGTGCGTGTGGATCATCGTCGTCTTCGCGTCCTTATGGCCCAGCAACTCCTGGACTGTTCGGGCGCCGCAGTTGGTCTTCGAGCATTTGACAGGCGCTCTTAACGGCTCAGGTTCAGACAACCGGGACAGGTCCCCCCCCAGCGATCCGCGTCAAGAACGGAATCCTGGGCGATCCGGCATGGCGCCGCTGAGCGAGCTGCTCACGGCGAGTCGCCGCCCTCAGGCGGTTGCATGCGGATCTGGCCGACGGTGCGGATGCCGGCGCCGGTGGCGGACCGGAAGAAGGAGATTGTCTCAATGGGTTCGAGAACGCGGGCGAGGCGGTCGAGTTGCGGCGCAGCCCGCGGGTCGGCCTTGCGGACAATGGGGCCAAGAATGGCGACCAGCACGCGCGCGACGCGCCGATAGCGGATGACGTGGTAGGCGTGAACGGTCTCCACGCCGAGTTCCCGTCGCGTGGCCGCGAGGTCGCCCGCCGGGTCGCCGCCGGTCGCATGCCGCTGCAAGGCTTCGTTCAGGCTGCTCGGCGAAAGACCGATCAGAAGATGCCCCTGCGAAACGGTCCATGCGGGTCGCAGGTGCGGCGGCAGCCCCGGCGCGTCGAGGAAGCGGATCGATCCTGTTTCCGGGGCGCCGGGGGAGGCGGCGTCCCCGAAGGAGACGGGCGCTTCTTTGAAAGAGATCGTCGGCATGGACGCCGTCGCGCTCTTTTGGGCGCCCCCAGGCTCCCGCCCGCTCGCGCGGCCTGATTGTCCGGGACCTTCCCGGGTGGCGTTGTCGGCGGGGCTCTTCGGACGGGCGGATTCCTCTTCGCTCGGCGAACGCAGCCCGGCTGGCGTCGGTTCGCGGCCGGAAAGATCGGGGGAAGCGCCTGCGACTCCTCGCCGGTTCCTGATCCACTCGGTGGCCGCCGCGCAAAGGACCTCTTCAAATCGCAGCATGCGACGCCGCGTGGTTTCGGCGTCCCGCGTGTCGACGCCCACGAGGAAATCGACCCGAGGGAACTCGCCGGGCTGGCCGAACTGGAAGTCGTTCAGGGCAAAAAACCATGCGGGGCCCAGTTCCGCAAACAGCTCCGGGTCCGTGAGCCAGTCCCTGAGAGTGTCGAGGGCGGCGTGCGCCCGATTCGACGCGGGATTGAGACCGGACTCGGTGCGGGGCGGCAGGCTTGCCCGCCAACCCTCGACGGCGGCGAGGAGGAAGCGCTTGATCCGGGGAGCATCGAGGAGAGAGTTGCCTCCGAAAATGAGGGCGGTCGGCGCGAAGAACGGCGCGCCGGGAAGATCCTTTGCTCCGGGCGCCGAAGCGTAGAGGCGGGCGCTGAGGCTCGAATCGCTCTCGGAAAACAGCGAAAGGCTCTCGACCTCGATCGTGTCGGGCGTGAAACGGATGCCTCCCGCCGTCGCCCCCTGGGGTCGGATGCGTTTGAGGAGGGGATCCATTCCGCCAAAGCCCAGCCCTCGGGCGGAGGAGGCGTTGGCGCCCTCGAGCGTTCGCCCCTCCGCCGGCGCCGCGCCGGCCTCATCCGCGCTGGGAGCGGCGATGAAGAACCGCGCGTGAAAGGGATCCTTCCTACGCGTCAGGCGCTCGACCTCGCGCCAGGCGCGGAGAGGTTGAGCGAAGGGGCCGCCCGCCGATTCGCTCTTCGCTCCTTCTTGGCTGCGCGGTCCGGCTTTTGAGGCGGGCAATGGCCGTGCGGAGCGGGCCTCGAGACGCCTCGCCGCTTGGCGAAGCGTTTCGGCGTGGTTCGAGAATGCCCAGATAGCGCGGGGACCGTTGATGAAGTACCCCACGGTTGCGTTGGGATCGGTGAGAAGGGTCAAGGACGCGTCGCCGATGGTCTCGACGGATCGCGTCACGGGATTGGTCGGCGTGGCTACGAGGCTGAGAGCCCTCTTTTCGAAGACATCGAGCGCCTCGCGCAGCCGTTGCCGATCGTTGACGGCGCCCAGCCAGAGAAAGACGGGAGAACGGGAGGAGGAGGCCGGCGTGATGGCGAGTTCGGTTGCGGAAAGGATGCCGCCAAAGAGGGTCTCGCCTTTGAGCTCAAGTCCTAGCGACCGCCCCAGCCCGTCTTCGCCTGCCGCGGTTTCCATCGCGAGAACGGCCTCCGCGGATTGGATGATGCGCATCGACTCAAAGGCGCGCCAAGCGCCGTCGGCTCGAGGGACCGTCAGGATGACCATCGCATCGGGGGGAAGCAGATCGGGGAACGCCAACTGGCCATGGAGTCGGCCAGGGAAAACGCAAAACCCGGCCAGAAGAAGGCAAACGGCCCGAACGAGACCGCCATGGCGGCGCTCATTCGCTTGCCGGGGAGAACCGCGCCGTGAGACCACAGACGATCCCTCTCCTCCTTCACCGGCGCCCCGCCTGCCGAGCGGGAAGCGGCCCGACTTTCCGCAACGGTCGCGCCACACGCCGACCGACCATGGAAAAGGGCCAGATCCGCAATTCGGAATCCGGCCCGGAGTCCCTTCTTCTTGCTTTCGAGGAACGGACGCCAACCGCGCGGCCTCAGCGCGTCCGCGCGTCTGCGCTCCTTTAGGGGGAATCAGCGCCCCATGTTCCGCGCATTGCTGTCGGGATCGCAGACGATCGGCAGCGCATCGCCCCACATGTCCGTGACGATGTACTCGGGCTCGAGCAGCGGCTTGTAGTCCTTGGGGACCGGGAAGGGGAAGGTCACGACCTCGAAGGCGCCGGTGACCGTTCGCGCGAAGGTCCATCCCATCCCGCGCACGGCGCCCACGATCGTGCCCGTCACCGGGTCCGTCTCGCGAATCGACTTGGCCATCTGCTTGGGCATTTCCATCCAACCGGTCAGGATGTTCGTGCAACCCCTCCCCAGTTTCGTCATCATCGACTGGACTTCGGAACTGTCGCGGTAGAGTTCATCAGCTGCCGACGCCGAGGGCGTGGAAACGAGACCCATCGACACGAACAATGCGGCTACAATGGCACAGATTCCGAGACGTTTTCTCATTGGAACGTTCCTCCCAAAGGTCTTTTGTCCAAATCCGGCAAGGCATTGGGGATCTGCGGGGCAGCATCCTTACGCTCGCACGGGAAGTTGGGGGCTCA
The DNA here is from genome assembly GCA_035527775.1 of Sumerlaeia bacterium. Lineage (GTDB taxonomy): Bacteria > Sumerlaeota > Sumerlaeia > UBA8349 > UBA8349 > DATKZW01. The sequence goes on from DATKZW010000178.1 coordinate 4,281, forward strand.
GGCGCGCCCTTTCGGCGGCTCAAACTCACGCCCTCCGGCTCAGTCGTTGAAATCGTCCAAAACGAATTCCGGTTCGATAATGGGGCCGTATTCCTGCGGCCAGTCGTGCCAGAACGTGACCACTTCCACGATGCCGATGCCGGTGCGTTCGATCGTCTTGGCCGACCCCTTCACCGCGCCGACCAGGAAGCCGCTGAAAGGATCGAGCATCGCCGTCTCCTGCAAAATGTTCTTGGGAAGCTCGATCCAGCCAAGAAACGCGTTGTGTGCGCCACGCCACAATTTGCGCGTCATCTTCGGGACAACAGACAACTCGCGAAGAGGGCCGCCCGTGCCGCCCCGCCGTCTCACGACGACGGCGGATCTCCCCGGCTCGAGGGGGATCACGGAGGTGGGTACGACCGTTCCGCGCTGAATCGTGTAGGAGCGCAACGTCGATCTGCTTGGGGCTTCGTCGGAAATGGCCGCGGCCGGCAGGCTGAGCGCGACCAGGCATCCCACTGCAAGAGCTCGCAACGCCACGGCGCGCAAGGGAAAGGAACGGGGCACTAGCATCTCGGTTTTCTCCTTTTTGACGAACATACCGACGGAAGACGGCATCCGGCGCAGAAGGCGTTTCTGGAGACCTGAAAATGCGGCACTTTACCCCGCGCCGGGACTTAACGTACCAGTCGCAATCCCCCGGCGCAAGAGAAATCTGCCCTCCCGGACCGAAAACAGTCGCGCGCCCGCCGGCCCGGTTCGGCGCGCCCCCGATGACGGCGAGGGGGGCGCTCAGACGTCGAAAAGGTGAAGCCAGAAGAAGTCGTGAATGCCCAGCTCGCGCCAGAGCCGGGCATAGCCGGGCCACTGCGAGTTCTGAGCGATATAGATCGAGTCGTTGATCGGGGCGGGAAGGAAGGCCGGAGAGATCCGCTGGATGGGGCGTCCGTCGATCGGATCGCGGATGAAAACCAGATACCGTTGGTCCAACGTCGGGTTGCCTTGCATGTCGTAGAGGACGTAGGCATTGGGGGGATCGGGGTCGCGATAGAAGATCGCGTAGAAATCCATGAAACTCTGAGAGCAGCCGTAAACCTGGATCGCCACTCCGACGATCAGCAGGCAGATGAGCGTGACACGCCGCACGGCGTTCCAGCGTTCGGCGATCCAGAACCCGATCGGCACGGCCAACAAGGCGTGAATCTGCATGATGTGACGCGGTCCCCAGCACCATCCCCCCGCCCAATTGCGCCAACAACTCTGGAAGCACAGAAAAGAGAGAAAGATCAGAATCAGGCAGCCGCCGAAGAGGGGCAAGCGCCGAAGCATGGGCCGAAGCCCCCAGAAAGCCAACACCAGAGGCGGCGAGAAAAAGAACATGCCTTTGCCCACACTCATGAGGAAACCGTAAAGCCCCGCGAGCAGGGGCGTTGTGAAGGCGATGCCCTCAGGTTGATCGCCGTAGCCGGTGTCCAGAAGGTGGCCGAAGCGCCACACGTTCAGCGCCAGGATGACGCCCCCCGCCGCCGCCACCGGCAGTGCAAAGCGCGCCAGGCGGCCCAGGACGCGCAAGCGAAAAACGTGGCGCAACGCCGGCGCCAGGATCCGGTTCTCCATGCGGGTTTCCGCAGAGTCGGGTCCGGCGTCTTGGCCGGGCGCCAGGGGCCGTCTGAAATCCCCCCACGCGACCAGCGCCGCAAGCCCCGGCAGAAAGACAACCGAATCCAGACGCACCAGGCAACCGAAGCCGAGGGCCAGTCCGGAGAGAACGGGGAGAGACGGACAACCCAGTCCCTGCGCGCCACACCGAGAAAACTGCGGGCGCCCGCCGGGCGGGAAGTCTTCTCGCCCGGCGCTTGGGGCCTGCGCCTGCCCGCCGGACAGGCGGGGCGGAGCTTCTGGGAGGAAGTACCGCGCGAGCGTCCCCAAGGACAGAAGAAGGCAGAGGCCCGCCAAGGGCTCCGTGAAGAAGGTGCGGGCGTGGGGCCAGGCCATGGACCCGGCGCCCCAGATCAGGGTCGCCACCCAGGCCGGATGCGTGGCGCCGGTCAGCCGGTGGATGAGGAGGAACAGCACGAGACCGGAAAGGGCTGTGGTCGCGAGGTTAAAGAGTGAAACGCCGAGGCGGCCGGCCGTCGCCTCGGCCAAGCGGCGATCACCGGCCTCCTCACTTCCCGGCTCGCGGACTGAGAGAGGGGGAAAGGCCGTCCGCAAACGGCTTCTCAGCGCGACCCAGTCGCGGTCTGGGGCCAAGGGACGCAAGGCGCGTCCGAGCCAGTAGAAAGGCGTCGCTGCGAGAGGCTGTCCCACGCCGTACTGCGCGTATTCCCGGCCGTCCTCGCGCCGTCCGGGCTGGGTCGCAAAGCCCGCCATGGGCTCGATAGCCAGGGATCCTCTGGTGGCCAAGGCCTCGGCGGTGCGAAAGAGGATTTCGCCGTCAGGCGAGTAGATGTGGCCGCCGAAGGTGAGCAGGTAGAGGAGAGCGAGCAGGAGGGAAAGAGCGAGACCAGGCCGCATCGGGGCTTCTGCCTGTTTGCACAAACGGGATTCGTCCGCGAGGCGAGGCGACTCAGCGGGCCCCGCCGACTCTTGGGCGTCGCGGTTCGTTCCACCGGAAGAGGCGGCCGTTGCGGAGTCGCCCTCCCTCTTGCGCTAGCCCGCCGACGGTTCCTGTCCCGCCTCCTTGCCCCCAACCATGGGCTGGCCCTGCAAGATTCGCTTGCCGGCTTCTTCGGGAGCGATGGGGTTGATGTAGAAGCCGGTTCCCCATTCAAAGCCCGCGATGTTGGTCATGCGCGGGATGACCTCCAAGTGCCAGTGGTAGGAAGGCGTGTCCTTCTTGTCGTGGGGGGCGGTGTGAATCACGTAGTTGAAGGCGGGCGATGCCAGAACGGTTTTGAAACGTTCGAGCAGGTGCTTAAGAATGGCGGCCAAGTCCGCCACCTCGTTCATCTGAATGTCGCTGAAAAACGACTCGTGCTGACGGGGCAGAATCCAGGTTTCAAAGGGGAAACGCGACGCGTAGGGATGAAAGGCGATGAAAAGCTCGTTGGCTGCCACAATGCGGGCCTTGTCGCGCTCCTCCTGGCGAATCATGTCGCAGAAAACGCAGCGCTCCTTGTACTCGTAGTAGCTGGCGGCGCCTCCGACCTCCTCCTGAACGCGCTTGGGAACGATGGGCAGAGCGATGATCTGGGAGTGGGAATGCTCCCGTGTGGCCCCCGCCCGCGCTCCGTGGTTCTTGAAGATCATGACGTAGCGGAAACGCCGGTCCTTATAGAGATCGATGGTGCGCTCGCGATACGCCCAGAAAATCTCCTCGATCTGCTTGCGTTCCATGCCGGCCATGTCGGCGCGATGGGTGGGGGACTCGATCACCACTTCATGAGCCCCGATGCCGTTCATCTTGTCGAACATCCCCTCGCCGACCCGCTTGATTTGCCCCTCGATCTTCATGGCGGGAAACATGTTGGGAACCACCCGCACCCACCATCCCCGCTCGTTGGGCAGACTCGATTTGCTGCGGAAGGCGAGCACCTCCGGAGGGGTTTCCCGCTCGTTGCCTTCGCAGAAAGAGCACGAGTCTTCCTCGTAAACGACCGGGTCCTCGATCAAGGCGCCGGGGCGTTTCGATCGTTCGGTGGCGATGATGACCCATCGGCCGATGACAGGGTCTTTGCGCAAGTCAGGCATGGTCCGCCGTCCTATCCTCCATCCGCATTCTCCACACCCTCTGGGGTCGTTTCAATCCCTGATCGCGCCGACCGGGTCGGTGAGGCCGACGGGGTCGGCGAGCCGGAACCGGCGCCATCCTTCCGCTCGAAACGCACGGCTCCATCGCCGTTGATGTCGAGCAGCAAGGGCGCAGTGACGGCGTAGGCCGGGCGCCTCAATCTGCGCTGGCCGCTCAGAACCGCCTCGATCACCGGTCCCTGGATCTCGACGTAGGCGTAAGCGTCGGGGTAGCGCTCCTCGTGCGTCTCGGGATCCGGGTAGTGGAGGGACCATTTGTAAGGTTTTCCGCTTTCCTCACTGCGCGGAAACTTCACCAATTCCTCAGTGGGGGTCATGCGAAAAATGCGGTAGTTCCGCCCGTCCTTCTTCACGAGGACGTTATTGACCCTGATCCAAGGGGCGCCAAGGACTTGGAGTTCTTCCACGAACTCGCCGCCAGAGGGCGAGTAGGGACTGGCGACCCAACTCCCATCAATGTCATGACGGATAATGGGGCCGTTCGTCACGAAGAATCGGCCTTCGCGAAAGGCCTTCACCAAGTCCGCCTCGGACAACCTGTGAACGTCGTCCTCGCCGGTCACGAGATACATCCGCGGGTAGCCCGGCTCGTCGTAGTAGAGGGCGGTCGGTTTGGACGAGGACAGGGGGATTTTGAAGTGCCCATTCGCGAGAAGTCGCTCCAAGATCTTCCATCCCTCATCGCGAACACGCGGAGATTTGCCGTCAAAGACCTCGACGGCGTCGAAATCCATGGAAAGGTCCTCCCCGAAAGAGGAACGGGCCGTGTCGAGGTCAAAGCCGTAGTACTGCAGGTAACTGGCGTTGGCGTAGCTGGGATGAACGACACTGATGAGGGCGCCGGGAAACGCTTTGCGCACCGCCTTGAAGAAATCGGCCGGCTCGGTCGCGGGACCTGCCAGACTGGCAAGATCCTCCGAGGAGGTCTCAGGCGGGATCGGGAACACATAGAACTCGCCAAAGAGCCGGGGGCGCTGATAGGACAGTTGCACGCCCGCCGACGCGCGGATCCATTTCTCGAGACCCAGCGCGCGAATGGCGCCGTTCAGATCCGTGACTCGACCCAGGTCCCCTGAGACGATCCATTCCACGCCCTCGCCCGCCGCGGCCAGGACCAAGTCCTCGGCCGACACGCGCGAGGACGGGCTGACTTCCGTCGCCAGATTGAGATCCACCGACACCATGCCATCGGTGGGAACAACCCTTCTCAGCTCGGCGCGCACCGTTTGCGGCTTGCCGGATTCCAGAGAGACCTCCGTCGTCACGGCGTCGTACTCCGGTCCTCGGCTGAAGGTGCAACGGTACTGTCCCCCCAGCATCGTCACGAAATTGGGACCGGGTCTGAGGTACTGAACCGAGCGGGCCCCATCCGCTTTCCAGGCCGGGCCGAGGTCCACGGGCGCGGTTCTGGCGCCTGGCTCGATCCGGACCTTGGCGGGTATGGGTTCCCCGGTCTCCGCGTCCACGGCCTCGAACGTGTACTGACTGGCATCGTGCAGATCGATGTTCTGTGTGGCCGGCGGGTCTTGGTTCTGTTCAACCCGGACGCTTACCCGCACGGTGGGCATCAAGGGACGTCCGGGCGCTCTGGCGCGGACGTCGAAGTCGCCCACGGGCAGCGGTATCTGATACCGGCCTTGGCTATCGGTGCGTGTGAGGGCGAAGGGTTGAAGTCGCGAGCGCCTTTTCTCCCCCGCTTTCCCGCGATGCCACATCCCAATAACGACTTCCGCCCCCTCGATCGGCTTCCCGTCGGAAGTCTGTGTGACGACCCCCCGAAGGTAGCCGTGGTCGAAGCCTTTGGATGCCAGAACGTGGGCCGACACGGGGGCCATGTCGCCCCGGCTCACGATGAACGTGCGCACTGCCAAGGCCCCTCCTCCCGGAGCGACGTTCCGGGCCGGGTCGTAGAGAAGCGTGGCTTCATCTCCGAAAATGCTGACGGCGTCCGTTGGCTGATTGGAGAAGCCGACTGCGCTGATGCAGAAGTCGTCCAGGACGCCGCTGATCCACTGGCTTGACATGCCGATGCTGTTCGTGTACGCCGGGACCCCGTACCCCTCGACGAAGATCGGCAAAGAACCGAAATTGATGCGCTCCACGATCTTGATGTTGGCCTCTGAGCCGCTTTCGTTCGAACACCGCGTGCTCAAGACCACGTGCGGTTTCTTGGGATCAAGAGAAACGGCCGTCACGACGGGGAAGTCCTTATGATCCTTGAGATGGCCCGAGATCTTCAATAGCGGGGGGGATTTCGCATTCAGCGGGGGGGAGATGGCGAGCGTGTCGTACTCGATGGGGTAGTACACGCCATCTACGGCCACCATCTGCGCGCACCCCCCGATCAGATCCCACATTTGATCCCGCAAGACCACGTCCACGATGTTGCCGGTTCCGGGCGTGTCACTGGCGGGCGGACGGCCCTCTCCCCGCACGATGACGCGCACGTCCTCATTCTCGAGAAGATAGTCGCCGATCTCTCCGGCCGCCCACGGACCTCCCGGCAGTTCGTCGCGTCGAACCACCCGAGCCACCCTTACGCCGAGATTCTCGCGTTCGTCGGACTCCGGGTTGAATGTCCGGATGGTTCTCTCCCCGGCAGGCCAGAGGATCTCGTCGCCGGGCGCCGTCGAATCGTCGGGGCCCGACGACGCGGGAGCCACCGCGTTGGACCCCTCTCCCGAGGCGGGTTGAGCGCCCGCAAGGCAGCATGCCGAGATGAAGACGACCGACAAGAACGTGAGACGCAGCATCCGCAAGTTCCTGGACCTCCTAAGCCAGATCAAGAACAGCGCGACCTTCGCGAAGAACGCGCCCGCCCGAAGCGCGCCGCCGCGTTGACGGGCCAACGCGCCCCGGGGCCAACGCGCCCGGAAGACGCCGATCACCGGCCCATGCGATAGTCCGGTTCGGATGACGCCGGGTCCGCTCCGCGGCTCCCCCGGTCCGCGCTTCGGCTGTCATCGCTGGTCGCACTCGGGGAGCCGACCTCTCCTTCTTCTCCCTCCGGCCCGCCGGGTTCGCCGGCCGCGCACTTCTCCTGCAATTCCTTGATGCCGGCCAGCAATTCGTCAAGCTCCTTGGGAGCGAGGGCCGCGCGCTCGCGGACGCGTCGCAAGACCTCCTCGCTCTTGGCCACCAGGTCGTCCCAGCTTTGCCGCCCCGCCTCGCCCGCGGCGTCGCGCTTGGCGGCCAGCTCTTCGCGCAGAGTTTCGATCCGTCTCTCGATCTCTCCGGATTCGGAGAGATTCTCCCATTCCTCCTGGATCTGGGCGACTCTCCCGCGCAGGCGTTCGAGCATCTCTCCGGGCGGCATCTGCCGGATTTCCCGCCGCCACCGCCGCCACGCCGGCCCCATTTTCCCCAGTTGGTCCAGGGAGGTCCGCACGTCGGGAACCTGCGGGCGCGATCTCCAGAGATAGTAGCCCCCCGCCGCGATCGCCGCCCCCGCGAAGACCCCAAGACAGAAAGCGCACCCGACCGGGCGGCGCCAGAACGAGCGACGCGGCTTACTCGCCTCGATCTCCCGGAGCGCTTCTTCGTGGACGGAGGGGTGCGGGCTCATGGTGGGAGGAATCCCCGGCGTTCATCCGGCGGCCGGGACGCGTCATCGTCTCGCATGTTGCAGCGCCAGCATCCGCGCCTGGCTCTCGTCGAAGCGGACTTTCAGGCTCAAGCCGCCGTCCGGGGTCTCGCTGATTTCCACGGGCCGCAAACCCGCGACGAGGCCCCTCAGTTTCGACTCGAAGACCGGATCGGTCATCGCCAACTGCTCGAAAGTCATCCCCCCCTGGAGTTCCTCTTTCATGAGCGCGTCCCAGATCTTGATTCGGGCCTCCTCAAGGGCCTCCCGGCGCGCCTGGAGACGGGCGGCGTTGGCCGGCTGCCACGCTGGCTTTACGCTCCGGCCCTCCGCCTCGCGCCACACGGCTCTGGAAGTCGCGAACGGACCGCTCGACGAGCAGCCCCACATAAGACCGCCCGTCAGGAGCAAGGCCGCAACGGCTTTCCCGAATGCTCGCAACGCTTACTCCCCTCCCCCAGTCTCCTTGCGTCCGCCTAAGGAAACCCGTCCTGCCCGGCTTCGATGCCGGGCGAACATGTAGGATAGCGACTCGGCCCCCCCGCGTCCAGTGATTATTTCGCGGCGCGAGGGCGCACGACATCACCAGGGCTTTTCCACGTGAGTGGGGGCTGGGATCGCCCCTTGGCGGCAGTGCCCCTTGGCGGGAGCACCGCGGCGCCAGCGGGAATCCGGCGTCGAAGGATGGGCGCTTGTCGAGGGACGGCGAGATCAGGCACTGCACACACCGGGGCGCAAAC
>DATKZW010000179.1:0-10770 GCA_035527775.1 Sumerlaeia bacterium
TTTTCTGGTTTTTGGCCTCTTCTATTTCAAGCGCCTGGAGAAGATGTTCGCGGACGTCGTCTAGCGCTAGGCGACGGGAGGGAGAAGCGCGGGGAACAGGCGCGAGCGCGGCCCTTCGTCCGGTTCGGACGGAGTCGCTCAGGGAAAACGCCCGGAGCAGGCGAACGGATGAGCAACAGCGTCATGATACGCGTCGAGGGGCTTGGCAAGCGTTACCGTCTTGGCCAGACGCTCGACTTGCGACGCACCTTTCGGGAAACCCTGATGACTCTGCCGCGCTTTCTCGGCCAGAAGACGGCGCGAGCCGCCCGGGAACTCGCCGCGCGCGCTCGGCGCGGCGACGCGGCGGCGGGGGAGGGGGGAGGCCCCGACACTCCCGCGGGGACCTTCTGGGCCCTTCGCGACATCGCCTTCGACGTGCGCCAAGGCGAAGTCCTCGGCATCATCGGTCGAAACGGAGCAGGCAAATCGACTTTGCTCAGAGTTCTCTCGCGCATCACCGCCCCGACGCGCGGCCACGCGGAAATCTACGGACGCCTGGGCACGCTGCTCGAAGTCGGAACCGGATTTCATCCCGAGCTGACGGGGCGCGAGAACGTTTACATGAACGGCGCGATCCTCGGGATGCGGAAGGCGGAAATCGACGCCAGATTCGACGAGATCGTGGCCTTTGCCGAAGTGGATCGGTTTCTGGACACGCCCGTCAAACGTTTCTCCAGCGGCATGTACGTGCGCCTGGCTTTCTCGGTGGCGGCGCACCTGGAGCCGGAGATTCTGGTCGTCGATGAAGTCCTCGCGGTGGGAGACGCCGGGTTCCAGAAGAAATGCCTGGGGAAGATGCAGGACGTCGCGGGCGGCGGTCGGACGGTCCTCTTTGTGAGCCACAACATGGCCGCCATCCAGCGCCTGTGCACGCGCGCTCTCCTTCTCGAGGAGGGTCGTCTCGTCTGCCAGGGGCCGCCACACCAAGTTGTCGACACATATCTCCAAGGAGGACTCCAGCGCGTCGGGGAAAGACGGTGGGACACGCCGGAGGGCGCCCCGGGCAACGACGTGGCGCGCCTGCGCGCGGTGCGCGCTGTCGACGCGCGCGGAAACGTTGCCAACGAATTCTCCGTGCGCGAGCCCTTCAGCGTCGAGGTCGAATTCTGGGTCCTCAAAGCCGGACACACGCTGAATTCGGGCTTCTACTTCTACGACGCCTCCGGGGATCTCCTTCTCGTGACGGGCAGCTTCCAAGACGAGACCTGGCAAGAGCGCCCCCGGCCCGTGGGCGTCCATCGCGATCGCTGCCACATCCCTCCCGATCTCCTCAACGAAGGCGCCCTTAACGTCATGGCGTACGTCCGCTCCGACCCCAGGCCTCTCCACGCCCAGGAGAGGGACGCCTTGCAGATTCGGATTCGAGACGACTTCGACCCGGGAGGGGCGAGAGGGAGCTACTCCAGGGAGTGGCCCGGAGGAGCCGTAAGGCCTTTGCTGAAGTGGACCTTTGACTATAAGACCACGGCCTGAAAAGGAAGAGGATGATGAAAGTCGTGATTCTGGCGGGAGGCTACGGCACGCGGCTGGCCGAGGAGACGGAGGTCCGGCCGAAGCCGATGGTTGAGATCGGCGGGCGCCCGATTCTCTGGCACATCATGAAGCACTACGCGCATTACGACTTCCGGGAGTTTCACGTCGCTCTGGGCTACAAAGGCGAGGAGATCAAGCATTATTTTCTGGACTATTACGCCCTGAACAACAACATGACGGTCAATCTGGGGAACGGCGAGGTGACGTTTCATCGCAAGAGGGTCGAAGATTGGATCGTGCACCTGGAAGAGACGGGGCTGGACACGCTGACGGGCGGCCGCCTGAAGCGTTTGCAGCCCTTCCTCGAAGAAGAGACCTTCATGGGGACTTACGGCGACGGCGTGAGCAACGTGAACCTGACGGACCTGTTGCGGTTCCATCGCTCGCACGGCAAGATCGCCACCGTAACGGCCGTGCGTCCGCCCGCGCGCTTCGGGGGCATCCGGATTGAGGGCGACATTGTGCGGGAGTTCACGGAAAAGCCCCAGATCGGCGAGGGATGGATCAACGGAGGGTTCTTCGTCTTCGACCCGGGCGTCTTTCGCTACCTCCGCGGCGACGGCGACAGTCTGGAAGCGGACGCGCTGGAGCGGCTCGCGGCCGACGGCGAGGCCGCCTCCTTCTGCCACCACGGGTTCTGGCAGTGCATGGACACCTTGCGCGACAAGCGGCAACTGGAGTCGCTCTGGCAAAGCGGCTGCCCGCCATGGAAGGTCTGGGAAGACTGAGCGATGCGCGTTCTCCTCACGGGCCATAACGGATGCGTGGGGACTGTCACGATCCCCTTCCTCGACCGGACCGGGCTCGGCGGAGCGCCGATTCGGGCTTCATTCTGGTTGCATGTCGACGAGTGAACGAGGATGATGCCCCGGTTGCAGAGAAGGAACGCCTCCCTGCGGATCCCAAGGGGAAACATCGGGTTAGAGGACCGCCGATGACAGATCCGAGCACTAACGCTTTTCGCGGCGCCTTCGCGGATTTGCCCGTTCTGGTTACGGGTCACACCGGGTTCAAGGGTTCGTGGCTCAGCATCTGGCTGAATGAACTTGGCGCCAGCGTGATTGGCTATAGCCTGGACCCGCCGACCGCCCCCAGCAACTTCGAGGTCTCGCACCTTGCCGAGCGCGTTGCCGACGTCCGCGGCGACGTCCGCGACCTTCAGGCGCTGCGGCAGACGATCGAGAAGCGTCAGCCGCGGGTCGTCTTTCACCTGGCCGCTCAATCCATCGTCCTGGAGTCGTACAAGGCGCCCAAGGAAACGTTCGACGTCAACGTGGGGGGCACGGTGAACGTCTTGGAGGCGGTCCGCACGACCCAGTCCGTCAAGGCGTTGATTTGCGTCACGAGCGACAAGTGCTACGAGAATCAAGGGTGGATTTGGGGCTACCGAGAGAACGATGCTCTGGGCGGAGGCGACCCCTACAGCGCCAGCAAGGCGATGGCGGAGTTGGCCGTCTCGTCGTACCGCCGGTCCTTCCCGTCGCGGGGCGACTCTGAGGGGCGGGGAGCCGCCGTCGCCTCCGCCCGAGCGGGCAACGTCGTAGGCGGCGGCGATTGGGGACCCCACCGTCTCGTTCCGGATTGTATGCGCGCCTTGATGGCTGGGCAGCCGATCCGTTTGCGGAATCCTCATCACGTTCGACCTTGGCAGCACGTATTGGAGCCGCTCAGCGGCTACCTGTGGTTGGCCGCGAAACTCCTGGGGGAGGACGGGGACCGCTTTGCCCAGGCGTGGAACTTCGGCCCGCTGCAACTCGAAGCGATCTCCACAGAGGAAGTTGTCAAGAAGGTGATTGCGTTGTGGGGGGACGGATCTTACATCGCCGGCGCAACTCAGTCCGAGGCCGAACCGGAACGCCTGGCGCTGAATTGGGACAAGGCGGCGAACCGCCTGGATTGGCGTCCCGTTTACACGGCGAACGAGGCGCTGGCTGCAACCGTCGAATGGTATAGGCTATGCCAGACACAGACGGCGCGCTCCGAGTCGGCGAGCATGTACGGCGCCTGTGTCGATCAGATCCGAGAGTACACCGACCGCGCCCGCAAGTTGAATGTTGAATGGACCCAGTAATTGTCTTCAGGCAAGGACCGCATGAGTCGGCGCCAGGCATTTCGCTTTCCATGGCATTGAGACCAAGCGGCCGGATGCTTCCCTGCGTTGGGCGGAAAGGCGGACGATCTTGGTTGAAAGGATAGACGCCTGCCGATCGTGCGGGGGCGCGAATCTGATTTCGTTCCTCGATCTCGGAGAGACTCCCCTGGCCAATCGTCTGCTGGGCGAGGACGAGCTGAATTGCCCGGAGGAGACTTTCCCCCTGGAAGTCGTCTTTTGCCCGGCGTGCACTTTGGTGCAGATCACCACAACCGTTCCGCCCGAGAAGTTGTTTCGCGAGTACCTCTATTTCTCATCCTTCTCCGATGCGCTTCTCCAGCACTCGAAGCAGACGGCTTCGCGGGCGATCGAGACGCGCGGACTGGGGCCGAGAAGCCTAGTCGCGGAGATCGCCAGCAACGACGGCTATCTTCTGCAATACTACAAGGAAGCCGGCATCCCGGTTCTGGGAATCGAGCCCGCGCGCAATATCGCGAAAGTCGCCGAGAAGCAGCGGGGGATCCCCACCCTATGCGAGTTCTTCGGAGAGCAACTGGCTCGCGAATTGCGCGACAAGGGGAAGCGGGCGGACGTTCTCCACGCCAACAACGTCATGGCGCACGTTCCGGACATCAACGACGTGGCGAGGGGCATCCGTCTGTTTCTCGCCGCCGACGGCTTGTTCCTCATGGAGACGCCCTACGTCAAGGACCTCATCGACGGCTGCGAATTCGACACGATCTATCACGAACACGTTTTCTACTACTCTCTGACCGCTCTCGATCGCCTCTTCTCGCGACACGGCCTCCTCGTTCAGGACGTCGAGCGCGTGCCGATCCATGGGGGAAGCCTCCGGCTGTTCGTCTGCCAGGGAGACGGCGCGCAACGCAGCGCCCGCGTCGGAGCGCTCCTGGAACAAGAGCGCGAGTGGGGAGTCGGGGACATAAGGTTCTATCGGAACTTCGCTCGGAAAGTCGAGGACCTGAAAGTCCGCCTGATGAAAGAACTTCACGAGATCAAGAGAAACGGCGGGCGCATCGCGGCGTACGGGGCTTCCGCGAAGGGGAGCACGCTCTTGAACTGCTTCGGCATCGGTCGCGATCTCGTGGATTTCGTGGTGGATCGCAGCGAGGTCAAACAGGGCCTCTTCACTCCGGGAACGCACTTGCCCATCCGTCATCCCCGCAATCTCCTCGAAGAGATGCCGGACTGCGTATTGCTCCTAACGTGGAACTTCGCGGACGAGATACTGGAGCAACAGGCCGAATACCGAGAGAAGGGCGGGAAGTTCATCGTGCCGATACCCGTCTTGAGAATCGTTTAGGAGACTTCAGGAATGCTGTTCGATGCAATAGAGCTTCCGGGCGCGTTTATCATTCATCCGGAGAAGATCGAGGACGACCGCGGATTCTTCGCTCGGACTTTCTGCTCCGAGGAGTTCCAGGAGCGCGGCCTCGCGAGCGTCTTCGTGCAGTGCAACATCTCGTTCAACCGGACGAAGGGAACGCTCCGGGGCATGCACTGCCAGGTCGCGCCGCACGAGGAGATCAAGCTGGTGCGCTGCACCATGGGCGCCGTCTACGACGTCATCATCGATCTGCGCCGCGACTCCCCCTCGTTTCGTCGGTGGGCGGCGGTGGAACTGACGGCTTCGAACCGCCAGATGCTCTACGTTCCCGCCGGCTTCGCGCACGGTTTCCAAACGCTCGAAGACGACGCCGAAGTCTTCTACCAGATGTCGGCGCCCTATCGCGCCGAGTCGGCGCGAGGCGTTCGGTGGAACGATCCCGCGTTTGGGATCGTCTGGCCTCCCGCGAACGTCCGCATCATCTCTCCAAGGGACCGCCAGTACGAGGATTTCACGGAATAGGAACGGCGTCGAGGGCTGGGGCGCCTCCGGCGTCTCGGCGGAGGAGGTCCGTCCCGTCCCGAGCGGATTCCTCTTGCGATCCGCGCGAGGCCGCAGCAGGATGGGTTGCGCGTCGGCGCCGCGTCTTACGGGCGGAGACTCGCGACGGACGCCCGTGGGCGCAACGGCGATTCGTCGATGGGACCGTAAAGGATGCTTCCCAGACAGAGATCGATCATCAGGTCGGCCAAGGGGCTTGGCGAGAATCCCTCTCCTCTGGTCATTCCCATTCTCGATGAGGAGACGGCGAGAATTGGCGCCCTGATTCCCGTCGACCGCGAGCGCGCCGCTGACGACGCAGTCGTGTCCTCTCTGACGCGCTGGCGGCAGCAGTCCATGCGCTTCTTCCTGACGCAGTTTGAGGCGAGCGACGATAGGACCGAAGCCTGGCTGAACAACGCCGTGCTGCAAGACGACGCGAGAATTCTCTTCCTGATCCGGGATGAGGGCGATCGGGTGATCGGTCACGTCGGCGTACGCGACATTGATGAGAGGAGCGCGCAGATCGACAACGTTCTGCGGGGCGGGAAAGGCGGAGATCCGCGGCTCATGTTCCATTCGCTCGTCGCGTTGATTCGATGGCTGTACGACGCGTTGGGGGTGGAAGACGCATACTTGCACGTCTTCTCCGACAACCGCGCCGCCATCCGGCTGTATCGGTCGGTGGGGTTTGCCCCCGGAGCGGTCTATGGACTGGCAAAAACAGAAGCGCACGGCGAGACCCAGTACCGCGTGGACCTTTCATCGACGCCGAAGGAGGGGGAGCGCGGCTATCTGAAGATGAGCGTCGACAAGGCGGCCTTCCTGGAGAAGCGCCCGCCGGTCGAAGGCCGAGGCGTTGGCTTCTGGGAGGCCTTCCGGGAACAATCGAGAGAGAACATCGCCGCAATGGGAAACGATGACGCGGTAAGGGACCTCGCCAGGCGCTTTCTCATTGAGACGGCGAAGTACAAGTACTCGTTCTCCTTCTCCTGGCTCGGCAGCCCGATCATCCAGGTCCCTCAGGATATGGCGGCGATCCAGGAGATCATCTGGCGAGTGCGGCCGGACTTGATCGTCGAGACCGGCATCGCGCACGGCGGGTCCCTCATTTTCAGCAGCTCCATGCTCGAGATTCTCGGCGGGGACGGGCAAGTTCTGGGCGTCGACATCGACATCCGGGAGCACAATCGCGCCGAGATCGAGAAGCATCCCATGTTCAAGCGCATCACGATGATCGAGGGCTCTTCCGTCGACGATGCCGTGGTGAAGCAGGTCCGCAGTGTTGCGAAAGGAAAGAAGCGCGTTCTCGTTTTTCTGGACTCCAACCATACCCACAAACATGTGCTCAGAGAACTGCAACTGTATTCCCCTTTGGTTAAGAGGGGCGGCTATCTTGTTGTCTTCGACACGGTCGTGGAAGACATGCCGGACGAACTTTGGCGCGATCGTCCTTGGGGCAAAGGCGACAACCCGAAAACCGCGGTCCGGGAGTTCCTGCGGACGAATGATCGCTTTGAGATCGACAAGGAGATTGAGAGCAAACTCCTTATAACAGTCGCGCCGGACGGCTACCTGAGATGCGTAAAGGACTGATCATGGAGCGCATACCCGTTTCCGGGCCGTGGATCACGCAAAAAGAGATCGATTACGTCACCGACGCCGCGACAAACGCGTGGTACGGCAACGCCAACATGTATCACGTGCGGTTCGAGAAGGCCGTGGCTGACTACCTCGGCGTGCGCTGCGCCATGTCGCTCCCTTCGTGCACGTCGGCCATTCACCTGTCCCTGGCGGCCCTCGGCATCGGGCCGGGAGACGAAGTCATCGTCCCCGACATCACGTGGATCGCTTCGGCCGCGCCCGTGACGTACGTGGGCGCCTCGACGGTGTTCGCCGACGTCGATCCCGCGAGCTGGTGTCTGAGCGCCGAATCGTTTGAGGAATGCGTCACGCCGAGAACGAAGGCCGTTATCCCCGTCGACCTTTACGGCAACCTTCCGGACATGGATGCCATTCTCCAGGTTGCGGACCGCCATGGCGTGGCCGTCGTGGAGGACGCGGCGCAGGCGATGGGCGCGGAATACAAAGGGAGGAAGGCGGGGAGCTTCGGCGTTTCGGGGACCTTCAGCTTCCACGGCTCCAAGACAATGACCACGGGCGAAGGGGGGATGCTCGCGACGGACCGCGAAGACCTCTACAAGCGGGCGCTCGTGCTTCGCGATCATGGCCGTCCGCCAGGCGACACCATGTTCTGCAACACGGAGGTCGCCTTCAAATACAAGATGAGCAGCATGCAGGCGGCCTTGGGTCTGGCCCAGATTGAGCGAATCGACGAACTGATCGAGCGGAAACGCCAGATTTTCTCCTGGTATGAAGAAAGACTGAGAGACGTCGAAGGGATTGTGCTGAACTCCGAGGCCCCCGACGTAAAGAACGCCTATTGGATGGTGACCGTCCTCATGGACGAGAGATGGGGGATCGAAAAGGAGCATCTGATGCAACGGCTGGGCGAACGGCGCATAGACAGCCGGCCGTTCTTCCGGCCTTTGAGTTCTCTTCCTGCCTACAAGGACCGCGAGGAAGCCAGACTGGCGCGTCAACGCAATCGCGTGAGCTATCGGATTGCCCCTTTTGGGGTGAATCTCCCCAGCGGACTGAACATGGACAGGGAGAAAGTGGACTATGTTTGCGACGCCCTGTGCGCCGCGCTCTCTTGACCGGCCTTGTGCAGTCTCCCCCAAGGTCGGCAGTCCGCTTGCCGTCTCAGTTGCAGCGCAATGGCGTCGTCCCGAGGACCGCGCGGAATGGGAGAAGACAATCTCTTGAGCCGCCTGAAACGAAGAGTCCCTGTCAAAATGAGAATGTGACACAGTCGCCCTCGGCTGTGGTTGGCCGTGCGGGTAAGAACGGCTGGGGACACGGTCGAGGGCGACCGCGCCACAATGGGAAGATAACAATTCATCTTGATAGGGACCCCAAACACTCCGGCCAACTCTGCGGCGCCAAACAGCATGCTCACCCTTGTCATCCCCACACGCAACCGCCCGCAATGGCTGCGCCGCCTCCTTCTCTACTACCGGCGTGAGAAACTCTCCGTTCCCATCCTGGTGGCCGATTCCAGCCGCGACGAAGAGGCCCGCGCCAACCGCGACGCCGTGCGGCAGGCGAGCGAGACTCTGCGCATCGGGTACCAGGCCAACGACGCCGAGATTCCCTTCTGCGAGAAAGCCGTCCGCGCCGTCGAGTCCGCGGACTCAGAGTTCCTCGTCTTCTGCGCCGACGACGATTTCCTGATTCCTTCGGGCATGACGGCGTGCGCGGAGTTCCTCAAGAACCATCCGGACTACTCTCTGGCGCACGGCCGGTCGGTGACGCTGAAGATCTCTCCGGACGCAACGGAAAGACCCGTGCCGTGGGACAAGGTGCGATGCACCGTCTATCGCCAGCGCGCCGTCGAAGCCGAGGGCGCCGCGCAGCGTCTCCGCGATCACCTTGACAACTATGCCTCGACCTTCTACTCGGTCCATCGCGGCGACCAGTTGGCGCGCAACCTGCGCGCGACGGCGGATCACACGTCAGACGTGCGGTTCGGCGAGCTTCTCCCGTCGGCCCTCAGCGTCGTGCAAGGCAAAGTGAAACAGCTCGACGCGCTCTACATGGTGCGTCAAGCCCATGGCGAAGCGACGAGCCTCGCCGAAGGCTCGATCTCGGATCTGCTGAAGGAAGCGGACTTCTCGCGACGCTACGGCGCCGTGCGCGACTGTCTCGCCGAGGAGCTCGCGCGCGCGATCGGCGTCGCGCCGGAGCAAGGGGTCGACGAGATCGATCGCGCCTTCAACGCTTACCTTCGCCGCACGCGGCGCCGCGAGGAGAGGATGGAAGCGAGCGCGCAGGGAGCGAGAGCGGGAGAAACTGGCGCCCCTTGCGCCAGAAGCGGGGCCATGCTGTGGACCCGGCGTCTCGCGCGCCTCGCGCGGGCCGCTCCCGCGACGCTGCGCGCCGCGACGGTCGGGGGCGGTCTCGCCGACCTTCTGCGCTCGCCTCGGATTTTCCTGAAGGAGATCGAAGAGCGAAGGCGCGCGGGCTCGGAAACCGCGCATTTCTCGGTGATTCCCCTAATGGACCCGCGGTCCCCGCTGTTTGAGGACTTTCGAGGCCCTCGCGAACTCGTCCAGCGCTACCCCTTCGGCGTTCCCCCGGACTCGGGTTGAATCCGCCGCGAAGCTCCATGAACGAGAGTGCGCCCTTGGCTGCGGCGCGGGATCTGCGAAGCGGCTTCTCCGTCGCACGGCGCGGGAGGGCGCCTGTCGTGCGCCCTTCAGAGCCCGCGCGCCATGACGTCGGCCATGCGGCGGCTGAAGGCGGCGGGGTCGGGGGGCAGGTTGCCGTCGGCGAGAACGGCCTGACCGTACAGGAGCTCGGCGTATTCCCCGATCCGCGGGTCCTCTTTGTCCTTTTCAAAGACTTCGCGCAGCTTCTCGAGGACCGGGTGGTTCGGGTTCACCTCCAGAATGCGCTTCGTTTTGGGAAGAACTTGGCCTGAAGCCTTGAGAAGCTGTTCCAGTTGCGGGGAGGGGTCCGTCTGATCTCCCACGAGGCAGACAGGCGACGCAGTCAGACGGCTCGAGATCCGCACCTCCTTGACGCGCTCCCCCAAATTGTCCTTCAGGGCGTCCAGCAGCGAACGGTAGGCCTTCTCCTTCTCCTTGCGCTCTTCTTCCTGTTTCTTCCTTTCCTCTTCGGTTCCCACCTCGGCCATGCCTTTGCCGACGGACTGGAACCTCTTTCCTTTGTGCTCGGAAACCGATGCGGTCCAGATCTCGTCGACCGGGTCGGTCAGGAGCAGAACCTCGCAGCCCTTTTCCCGGAACGCTTCGAGGTGCGGCGAGTTCTCGATCAACTCGCGCGACTCGCCCGTCATGAAGTAAATCGCGTCCTGTCCCTCCTTCGCGCGCTCGTGATACTCCTCGAGCGTGCGCCATCCGTCCTCCGAATGCGTGGATTGGAAGAGGCAAAGGTCGAGAAGGGCGTCGCGGTTTTTCGGGTCCTGGAACAGCCCTTCGCGAAGCACGCAGCCGAACTCCCTCCAGAACTTCACGTATTCGTCCCGCTCGTCCTTGAGCATCGCCTTGAGAACGTCGAGAACCTTCCGCACAACGGCCTTGCGGATGATCTGAATCTGGCGGTTCTGCTGCAGGATCTCGCGCGAGAT
>DATKZW010000180.1:0-4829 GCA_035527775.1 Sumerlaeia bacterium
GCAGAATCACAACGTTCAGGCGCACCGGCGCCAAACCCGCATCAAAGGCAGCGCGGATCCCATCGAAAACGGGCTCGATGCTCCCGCCTCGGGTCAGACGCGCGTAGCGGTCCGGATCCAGCGTATTGAGACTGACGTTCACGCGCTGCAATCCCGCTTTCTTCAATTGCGGCGCCATCTCGGCGAGGGTCTGCGCGTTTGTGGTCAGAGCGAGGTCCTCGACGCGGATGTCCGCCAGAAGACGGACCAACACGGTGAGATCCCTGCGCAGAAGGGGCTCGCCGCCCGTGAGTCGGACCGCGCGCAGTTCGTAACGCGCCTTGAGAAACCGCACGACCGTTGCGATCTCCTCGAAGCGCATGATGTCCTCGTGCGAACACAGGGGCACTCCCTCCGGCGGCATGCAGTAGGTGCAGCGCAGATTGCAGCGGTCGATCACGGAGACCCGCAGTGTGTCTATGGTGAGATCGCGGGCGCCGTTCATCGCGCGACGTTTCTCGTTGCTTGCAGATCCCAGCCGCCGGCGCGGCTGTTAGCGCAGCGTCCAGGGATGGAATTCCACGAGCGTCCCCGCCGGGATCTCGCGCAGGTCCGCCGGCAAGATCATGACGCCGTCCGCCCGACCCGCCGCCACCAAGTCCGCGCTGCTCTGGGTCGCGACCGCACGCACCTTGAGGGTCGTTGCCGGCGTTTCATAGCAGAGGCGTCCGGGCGCGAAACGCGTTCGGCCCCCCTTGCCACGCATGTCTTCGGCGGCTTCGGCCAGGAAGGTCGAATAGTGAGGCGGGGCGGCGCCCGCGATCTTCCGCAAGGCCGGGAGCACGAACTCGAAGAATGCCACCATTGCGCTCAGGGGATTGCCCGGCAGCCCAAAGACCGGTTTTCTCTCCGGGCTGAGGGCGAACAGAGTCGGCTTGCCCGGCTTCATCGCGATGCCGTGCACGATCACCCGACAGCCGCACTCCACAAGCGCGTCCGGGATGTAGTCGTAGCGCCCAACCGACATGCCGCCGATGACGATCAGCCCGTCGCACCGTCGCAAGCCGGCGCGCAGCTTGCGGCGGATCGCCGCAGGGTCGTCGGCGCAACGCCCCAGATCGATCCCTTCGGCAAGACCGGATTCGCGAAGAGCGGCGAGGGTCCCCGGAGAATTGGAGTTGCGGATCTCGTGCGCTCGAACGCGATCGCCGACGCTCCGCAGCTCCGTTCCGCTGGCCAGGACCCCGATGCAGGGGCGGTTGAAGACGCGAACCTGCGCCGCCCCGACCGACGCCGCCAGGGCCATGGGTGCGGGCGCAAGGCGCGTCCCCTTTTCCAGGAGAACCCCTCCGCGTTTGGCGTCCTCGCCGCGCCAGAAAATGTTCGCGCCCTTCTTAGCGGAAGCTCGGAAGCGCACCACCCCGGGTTCTGCCTCTTCAGTCGTCTCGACCATGACGACCGTGTCGGCGCCCGGCGGAAGGTTGGCGCCCGTCAAGATTCGCGCGCACTGGCCCGGCCCGACGCGCGGGCGCCGAGGCGACCCCGCGGCGACTTCCCCTCTGCATCTCAGATCCGCCGGCGCCGTCTCCAAATCCTTCGCGATTACGGCGTAGCCGTCCATCGCCGAGCGATTGGCGGGCGGCAGGTCGCGGTCCGCTCTGAGGGGCGCGGCGAGGATGCGCGCCCCGGCCCGGTCGAGCGGCACGGTTTCCGTCCCGAGGGGGCGGCACTGGGCGAGGATAGTCTCGCGGGCTTGACGAGGCGAGAGCGCAGCCATTTCCGACTCCTTCCCGGAACGCGGCAACCGCAACCGGGAGCGATGACGGCTACCAGATCCTCGGGCGCCCTGTCAAGCTCTCGTTATGCACGGCCGGACATAACGATGTAAGATGTGCGATAGGAGTCCTGTACGACTGGATGGAGGCAAACCGGTCCAACGATCCGGACCCTTCTTCTACGGATTCAAGGCGCCCAGGATCGAGCCTTCTTCGTAGAAATCCAGGATCAACTCCGCGGCATACCGGACCCGGGTCTCGCCAGATGGCAGTTCCTCGCAGCTCCTCAGGTAGTTGAGGATCAGGTCCACTTCCTGTCTGGTCATCACCGGGAAGCCGTAATGCTTGCTCTTGTAGGCGAACGCGTCCTTTCCTTTCGCCTTCGTCCGCGCGCTCACGAAAGCCAAGTGGCTGTTGATCCGTTCCCGAACGCACTCATTGCTGGTTTCGAGGATGCCGGCGGCCAGGGAACGGGATATCGCGTCCTTGAACCGCGGATCGATCTCCACGCCGATGCTGTTGCGGTTGGACGCGGCGGCGGCTTGCACGGTCGTGCCGGTTCCCACGAACGGGTCGAGGACGGTGTCGCCCCGGACCGAGAACATGTTGATAAGACGGTAGGCGAGTTCGAACGGGAAAGCGCCGCTTCGTTTTCTGGCCTCGGAATCGTTCAGGTCCTGGCGCGTTCCCTTGAGGTCGAACCACACGTCGGAAAACCAGACGTTTCTCTCCTCCCAGAAGATGGCGCTTTCGGCGCGGTTCCGTCTCTCGGCCGCGGTCCGGAATTCCCTCCTGTTTCCTTTCCTCAGCACAAGGACGTACTCGTGTTCGAGGGTCACGTAAGCGCCGGGAGGCAACATGCCGGAGCCCATGAACTTGTTCGGGGCGTTCGTCTGCTTTCTCCAGATGATCGCGGGGAGGTTCGAGAAGTTGGCGCCGAGACAATGCGAGAGAATTCTCGCGTGATTCGAGTACAGGCGGAAATGCTTGCCGATGGTTCGCGTGGCGTCGCCGACGTTGATGCACGCGATTCCGCCGGGCACAAGCACGCGATGGACCTCGTCCCAAGCGGGATCGAGGATGGCGTGCATCATCTCGAAGGCCGCGTTTCCATCTTCGTTGCCCAAAGCGCCGGCGATCTCGGGATCCTGTTGGGCGAAGATCCCGTCCCACATTTCGATCATCGGGTACGGCGGCGAGGTCACGACCAGGCCGATGCTCTCGTCCGGGACCCGATCGAGTCGGCGCGCGTCGCCGAAGAGGATTCTGTGCGCGGTTTCCATAACCATGACGGGGTCTTTCCCCACGGGAGCGTTCCGGCGCGGCCGCGCGCCACGGTGGCCTGCAGCAAACCGGCGGACGCGGCCTGAGGAAACTCCGGGTTGTTCAGGGCGAGAGCGAAGAAGAACCCGCCGTCTCGCTTGACGCGGATCTTTCTGAATCTTAGATCATCCTGATCGATTCGTGTGAGCTCGGCCTGCGCAGCCGTCCCGACGACTCGCCGAGATTCTCCTACTGGCCGAAGTACTGGTTCAGCCGCACGGTGAACTCCGCCGCGTTTCCGAAGAGATCGATGACGCTGTCGGTCGTTTGCCGCCCCGCATCGAGCTCGCCCGACCAGTATGCGACCTCGCTATCGCTCGGGAAGCGTCCGAGGAAGGCGCGGTAGAACCGGACCACGTGGATGTCGGTTGAGGGGTCCTTGCTCAGGAACTCCACCGAGACAATCACCTCCCGCGCCATCTGCTTGGCCTGCGCGCGGACCGCCTCGATGCCGCCGCTTGCGAACGCCGCGTCGAAAAGGCCGGAGGCGTACTCCAGGCCGCTCTGGTCCGCCAGACGGTCCAGAAGGCCCACGTACATGAAAGTCACGAAGTTGCGCGTGGCATTCCCTTCGAGTCCAGGGAACATGGCGACGATGCGGTTCGCAAACTCCTCGGACTCCGAGAAGACCGTCACCGCCTGCGAGCGGTTCCAGACCCCGCTGAGCCAGTTGTCGAGTTCGGTCTGGTTAGGATCGCGATTCAGGAACACCCGATAGCAGTCAGTGAGGAAATCCTGGTTCGACCGGTTGCGCAACGCGTACTCTTCGGAGAGGAAGAAGAGCCGCGCCATCTCGCGGGGGACGAAGCGAACGTCGATGTCGAACTCCGAGACGTGCTCGAAATACGCGAGCCATCCCAGTTGTTCGGCTGGGCCGGGATCGCGGTCCAGGATCCCGTTGTAGAACGACCGGATGAGGAGAAGGATCGAGTCCGACCCCGTGTACCAGAGCAACGCCAAGCCGTCCCCGCCCCCCGTCAGGGCCCTGGAGCCGTTGACAGAAAACGCGGCGGAACGCACAGGGTAGGTATGGCCATAGAAGGTCCGAATCTCCGCCCCCGTGGCCACATTCCAGAGCTTCGCCGTACAGTCCCCGCTCCCCGTCAGGATCTCGGAGCCGTCGGGAGAGAAGGCGACGGAATAGACAGAACCCGTATGTCCGGAGAAGGTCCGAATCTCCGCCCCCGTCGCCGCATCCAATAGCTTCGCGGTCCGGTCGCCGCCCCCCGTCAGGACCTGCGAGCCGTCGGGAGAAAAAGCGACGGAATTGAGGCCACCGGTATGTCCGGAGAAGGTCCGAATCTCCTCCCCCGTCGCCGCATCCCAGAGCTTCGCCGTTTGGTCCGAACTCCCCGTCAGGACCTCGGAGCCGTCGGGGGAAAAAGCGACGGACACGACATTGCCGGTATGTCCGGAGAAGGCGCGGATCTCCTCCCCCGTCGCCACATCCCAAAGGTTCGCCGAACTCCGATCACTCTCCATCAGGATCTTGGAGCCGTCGGGGGAAAACGCGACGGACCAGACGTTGACAGACCCGGAGAAGGTCCGAATCTGCGCCCCCGTCGCCACATCCCAGAGCTTCGCCGTCAGGTCCCTGCTCCCCGTCAGGATCTCGGACCCGTCGGGAGAAAAAGCGGCGGAAAAGACAGAATCCGTATGTCCGGAGAAGGTCCGACTCTCCGCCCCCGTCGCCGCATCCCAGAGCTTCGCCGTCGCGTCGCCACTCCCGGTCAGGACCTGCGAGCCGTTGGC
>DATKZW010000181.1:0-3490 GCA_035527775.1 Sumerlaeia bacterium
GGTCCACGGCAGTCGGGATTGGTACCTCCAACGCGCGGGCACGCTGCGCGAGATCGACGAGGATCTGGCCAAATGCCAGAAGGTCTTCGAAGCGGCCTTGGGGCGCCGGGCGACGGCCCTGACCGGCCCGTGGGGGTACTACCGCGGCCTGGCCGACCGCCCGGACCTGCTCGAAATCGTCGACCGGCACGGTTTCCGGGCCTTGCGGACCTACGCCCGAAACGCCGACGACGGCCAGCCGGTGGCCCTGGAGACGGCGCCCTTTTTCTACGCAGTCCAGGGCTTCCCCCACATCCTCGAATGCCCCGTTCAATTCTACCAGGACGAGTTCTACTGGCGCGACTTCGCCATGCCGCCCGACGAGGAGCCCTACCTGAACGCCCTCAAGGAAATGGTGGACGAAGTCGCCGAGAGGAACCTGGTCGGCACGGTCTGCTCACACGACCACGCCTTCGCCTCGAAGGAGGCGCGGGCCGTCAAGGAGGAGTGGTACCGGGGCGTCATCGAGCACGCCCGAAGCCGGGGCGCGCGCTTCCTCACGGTCAGCCAATTCTACGAAGAGATGAGACACGGAACCCACGGTTCGTGAATGAGGAGAGAAGCCATGTACGAGATCGGAGAACCGGAAATCCAGGCCCTTGCCCGAACGATTCGCAGGACGATGAACGGCGGCAGTCTCTTCCGCTACGGCGGCGTCGAGTCGGAGAGATTCGAGGAGGCCTGGTCTCGGAAAATCGGGGTGGAACACACAATCGGCGTCAACTCAGGGACCTCGTCCCTCATCTGCGCCCTCGTGGGGCTCGGCGTGGGGCCCGGCGACGAGGTCATCGTTCCCGCCTACACCTTCATGGCCTCGCCGCTGGCGGTCCTCGCGACCGGCGCCATCCCCGTCATCGCGGAGATAGACTCGACCCTCACCATCGATCCGAAAGACGTCGAGCGCAAGATCACGAGGCGAACCAAAGCCGTCATGCCGGTCCACATGTGCGGCCTGCCCTCGAACATGACGGCCCTCATGCGGATCGCGCGCCGGTGCAAACTCCGGGTCGCCGAGGACTGCTGCCAGGCCGACGGGGGCTCCTACAAGGGCAAGCGCCTCGGCAGCATCGGCCACGCCGGGGGATTCAGTTTCAACTACTTCAAGATCGTCAGTTGCGGAGACGGAGGCGCCATGGTCACCTCCGACCGCGTCTGCTACGAGCGCGCCCTCATCCATCACGACGGGGGGTGCATCTTCCGTCCCCACGCGCGCGAGCTCGGCGTCCACCCCTTCGCCGGTCAGAACTACCGCATGCTCGAGATCCAAGCCGCCGTCATGAACGAGCAACTGAAGCGCCTGGACCGCATGCTGGGCCGGATGCGGCGCGTCAAGAAGAAGATCTACGCCAACCTGGAGGGACATCCCAAGCTGCGCCTGATGAAGTCGAACGACATGGACGGCGATTGCGGCGCGACGGTCGGCTTCAACTTCGAGAGCGAGAAGCAGCGCAAGCGCTTCTGCGAAGCGCTCGCGAAATCGGGCGTCATCGCGGCGGGCTCTCCCATCGACAGCGGCCGCCACGTTTACTGCAACTGGGAGCCGATCATGGAAGAGCGCGGCGCTCACCACCCGGCCATGGACCCCTATCGCATGCCGGCCAACCGGACGCGGACGCGCAAGCGGCGTTACAGCAAAGGCATGTGCCGCGCGTCCCTCGACGTCCTCGCGCGCAACGCCATGTTCGGGACCTCCCCCGCCTGGGACGCCAAACGGATCGACGCCGTCGTCCGGGCCTGCGAAACCGCGGCGGAGGGGATATAGAGAGCCGAAAGCCCTGAAAAACCGAGGATAGTCCGAACGGCAAGAGCGGTCCCGGCCGTGTGCTGGTCGTGGATGTTCTTCAAGACCTTCCGGCGCCGGTGACCGTCTTGCCGGCAGTCAATGAAGCAGGACGCGGCGCCATCTTTCTTCTTCCAGCGTCACAGTTCCAGTCCCGCTCCGCTCCTCTCTTCCCCGCCCCTCAGAAATCACAATGCCAGCGATTCTCAACCGCGAGGTCCGCTCACTCCGCCAGGGTCAGAGCCGGTCATGGGACAGACCCGATCCGTCTGCCGTTCTCGTCGTACAGGAGCAGGCTCGTCCCGTCCTTGGACGCGGTCAGGGAGGCGCGGTTCTTCCCGTTCTCGTCGTCCAGGGCCAGGAGCGGCCCGGCCTTGAACACGCTCAGGCCGGCGCGGATCATCCCGTTCTCGTCGTCCAGGGCCAGGTCCGGCCCCTCCTTGGACACGTCCAGGGAGGCGCGGATCATCCCGTTCTCGTCGGCCAGGGCCAGGAGCGGCCCGTCCTCGAAGACGCCCAGGCCGGCGCGACGCTTGCCCTTCTCGTCGAGCAGGTCCAGGAGCAGCCCCTCCTTGAACAGGCCCAGGGCGACGCGGATGCCGTTCTTGTCGAGCAGGGCCAGGCCCGGCCCCTCCTTGAACACGCCCAGGGCGGCGCGGATGCCGTTCTCGTCGTACAGGTCCAGGCCCGGCCCCTCCTTGAACACGCCCAGGGCGGCGCGGCGCTTGCCCTTCTCGTCGTACAGGGCCAGGCTTGGCCCGTCCTTGGTCGCGGTCAGGCCGGCGAGGGCCTTCCCGTTCTCACCGTACACGGTCAGGCCCGGCCCGTCCTTGGACACGCCCAGGGAGGCGCGGGGGTTGCCCTTCTCGTCGAGCAGATCCAGGAGCGGCCCGTCCTTGGACACGCCCAGGGAGGTGCGGGGGTTGCCCTTCTCGTCGAGCAGGTCCAGGAGCGGCCCGTCCTTGGACACGCTCAGGTTGGCGCGTTTCTTGCCGTTCTCGTCGAGCAGCGTGAAGCGCCGGGCGCGGAGCTCATTGTCCGGCCCGCCGGTTAGCGCTTTCCCCACAAGGATCGCTGCCCCGGCCATCAGCAACGCCCCCACAAGTAGCCAGCGAAGGCGGCGTTTCTCGCGGGCCAGTTCTCGCTCCAACTTCTCCAGGCGGTCTTCTGTCGTCATGGGTCTTCCCTTCTCTTTTTCTCGTCTCGGTCCCTGGGATCACCCCGGCGGGGTGCACCGCGAGCACGGCGTGCAGCCCCGCGCCTTGGCGTTCTCCAAGGAGATGGGGATACTGCTCTTGGTCAGGGACGGACAACCGGCGCTGTGGCGCTTCTTGCCCGTTCGGGTGACGGAAACCGTGACGGTCTTTTCGCTTGTCGTTGTGGAGGAAGGCCCGGTGATTCGGGACGGCTCGGCGCAGAGCGTGGAAACCGCGGCGAAAAAGAGGGTCGTGGCAAGGACAGTGCGCAAGCGGGCGTCCATGCCCTCCGCCCGAATCGCGCCGAGGCCCAACGTTCCGGGTGAGCGGCGCGACAGCGACCGTTCGACGCGGCGGTTAAGCGAATCTCGATTTGCCTGGTCTGCGAGAAAAGCTGCGACAGCCCTTCTCCATCTCGCTGCTCAACGACCCACGAGTTCCTGGACTGACATTGCTCTTATTACAGCGAGCTCAG
>DATKZW010000182.1:0-3043 GCA_035527775.1 Sumerlaeia bacterium
TCTTCGAGCCGACGGTGGACTACTGCGTTTTCAAGATCGCGCGCTTCACGTTCAAAAAATTCCGCCAGGCGGACCCGACGCTCAACACATCAATGAAGTCGGTCGGCGAGGCCATGAGCATCGGCCGCACGTTCAAGGAGGCGCTCCAGAAAGGCATCCGAAGCCTCGAGATCAGCCGCTACGGCCTGGGGTTCGACGGCAAGGACCACCTCCTGCCCGAGCCGAAGGACGATGTGGAACTGGAGCACAAACTGGTCGTGCCGAACGACGCGCGGCACTTCTACATCAAGTACGCCCTCGAGAAAGGCTGGAGCGCGGAAAAGGTCGCCGACCTGACGAAGGTCGACCGTTGGTTCATCGAGAACATCCGCGAGATCATCGAAATCGCCGGCAAGGTCGCCTGCTACAAGGGCAAGGCGCGCCTGAAGAAGATGCCGACGGAACTCCTCCGCGAGGCCAAGCGCGCGGGCTTCTCTGACGTCCAGATCGGCTTCCTCACGGGCGCTGGGGAACTTGCGGTTTACGCCGATCGCGAGGCTCGCGGCTTACGGCCCGCCTACAAACCGGTCGACACCTGCGCGGGCGAGTTCCGCGCCGACCGTCCGTATTACTACTCCACCTACGAAAGGATCGATGAGAACCGCGTCACGGACCGCAAGAAGATCCTCATTCTCGGCGGCGGGCCGAACCGCATCGGCCAGGGCATCGAGTTCGACTACTGCTGCTGCCACGCGTCCTACGCCGTCAAGGAACTCGGGTACGAAGCCATCATCGTCAACTCCAACCCCGAGACGGTGTCGACGGACTACGATACGTCTGACAAGCTCTACTTTGAACCCCTCACGCGCGAGGATGTCCTTGCGATCATCCAGGCCGAAAAACCCGAGGGCGTCATCGTCCAGCTGGGCGGCCAGACGCCGCTCAACCTCGCCGTACCGTTGGAGCAGGCTGGCGTCCGCATCCTCGGCACCTCGCCCGATTCCATCGACCGTGCCGAGGACCGGGAGCGATTCAAGCAACTCCTCGATCAGTTAGGCCTTCTCCAGCCGCCCAACGGCACAGCCACCTCGCTCGAAGGGGCCAAGGCCATCGTCGCCAAGATCGGGTACCCCATCGTGATCCGCCCCTCCTACGTCCTCGGCGGCACCGCGATGGAGATCGTGTACGACGAGGAGGATCTCGCGCGATTCATGGCCGAAGCCAAGATCGCTTCCGACACTTTTGGCGAGCATCCGATCCTCATCGACAAGTTCATCGACAACGCCATCGAGGTCGATGTGGACGCGATAGCCGACGGTAAGATCTGTGTCATCGGCGGCATCATGGAACACATCGAGCCGGCGGGCGTCCACAGCGGCGACGCCGCCATGGTCCTTCCGCCCACGACCCTCACGAACCAGATCGTCGCCAAACTCGTTGAGTACACCAAGGCCCTCGCCATGGCCCTCGAGGTCAAGGGCCTGATGAATGTCCAGTACGCCGTTCGCGGCGATACGATTTATGTCTTCGAGGTCAATCCGCGGGCCAGCCGCACCATCCCCTTCGTCTCCAAGGCCATCGGCGTTCCTCTGGCCAACATCGCCACGAAGGTCATGCTGGGCCACACGCTCGAAGAACTCGGCTTCACGAAAGAAGTGGTGCCCGAGCACGTGGCGGTCAAGCAATCGGTGTTCCCGTTCGTGCGGTTCCCCGGTGTGGATGCGGTGCTCGGGCCGGAGATGAAGTCGACCGGCGAGGTTATGGGGATCGACTCCTCGTTTGGCGTCGCCTGCGCCAAGAGCCTCCAGGGCGCCGGCCAAGTGTTGCCGATGGAAGGGACGGTCTTCATCTCTGTCCGCAACGCCGACAAGCGCGAGATCATCTTCATTGCCAAGAAACTTGAGGACTTGGGTTTCGGTCTGGTGGCGACGGAGGGAACCGCGTCGGCGCTGGCTCGCCATGATGTCAAAGTGCGACGGCTCCAGAGAATCTCCGTTGGGAGGCCGAACGTTCTGGACCTGATGAAGAATAAGGAAATCCGCCTCATTATTAATACCGTGAGTGGCAAGAACCCGCGCAAGGATGAGATCACGATCCGGACGCAGGCCATTGCCAACAGCATACCGCTGATCAGCACCGTGAGCGCTGCGGCGGCGTTCGTCAATGGAATCGAGGCACTCAAGAAAAGGGGTCTTACCGTCAAGTCACTTCAGGAATATGGCCAGCACTACTCGCCCCCGCAGAGGGTCCCTAAAGGCTAATAGGATTGCGGGACTCTCCATGACGAACGTCGGACCGACGCATGAGGGGGGAGGCCATCCTCAGGCTTGGCACAGGTCCCGAGTTGAAAAATTCGGTTCACTGGTCAAGTTCACGCCCAGGCGACGCAAGCCCGCCTCGTCACCGGGGCGGGGAATGTGCGTCAGATGGACCTCGCAGCCGCGCAGATCCTTCAGTTTGTCCATCGCCAGTTGAGCCGTCGGGTTGGTGGCGGCGCTGATGCTCAGGGCGATCAAGGCTTCCTCCAGATCGAGGCTGACGGTTCGCGAGTTCAGGATATTCTTCTTGAGGCCGGCAATGGAGTCAATGATGGCCGGGGACAAAAGGTATAACCGATCCGGGATCTCCGCCAGAACCTTGATGGCGTTGAAGACCAGGCTGGAGGAGGCGTGCATCAGCGGGGAGTTTTTGCCGGTGACGATCGAGCCGTCGGGCAACTCGATGGCGGCGCCGCAGAAGATCCCCTTGTTGCCCTTCTGAGCCCGCTTGGCCTGCTCGGCGGCTTCCCTCGCGGCCCCGACGACCCGCCGGTCAGTCGGCGACATGCCGAGTTCCTCCATGAGGAGTTCCGATCGCTCAACCGTGTCCTTGCCCACAAAACCCAGCATGTGCTCGCAGGCGGAGCGGAAGTACCGGCGGATCACCTCCTGCCGCGCCGCCGCGCAGCAGGCCTGGTCGTCCGTGATAGCCAAGCCGGCGCGATTGACTCCCATGTCCGTGGGGGATTGATACGGCGCCTTCCCGCCCGTGATCCGTTCCAGGATGCGCTTCAGGACAGGGAATA
>DATKZW010000183.1:0-4920 GCA_035527775.1 Sumerlaeia bacterium
GTCGGTGATCGGGAAGGTTATCAGCCACGCCGTGCTGGGGGTCGATTCGCTCCGGATCGACATCGAGGTCGACGCCTACCGGGCGCTCCAGCCGGCGTTCAACATCGTCGGCCTGCCCGACATGGCGAACCATGTAACCCTCTGACAGACTGCTAACCCTACTGTGTACAGGCATATAGGATGCAGCAAGAATCGCCAATTGCCCGAGAATCGGGGCTTTTTTCATTTCGTTGAATGTATGTAGGGGCAGACTTTCCGAAAACGCCCGAATTCACGCCCAACAAACGCTTACAACGGACGGCTGATGACCGCCCCTGAGCCGCAGACCGTTGGCCTGTGAGGAATGGATATGAGAAGGAAACTTGCCTTACTAGCGGGACTAGTGTTCGTTTTTGTCGTGGGCTTTTTCATAGGAGTGTGGGTCACTGGCCGAGGTTATGAGAAATTCGTGATTGATCCTGTCCGATATGAAAAGGCTAATCTGGCGGCAATCCGAGTGAACATCTTGAGCTTGCTGCGAGTAGGTGCGGCAGAAGAAGCCATCAAGACGCTGGAAATGATGCTTGACAATGAAACATTGGTCCTAACGCAAAGAACCAACGACCCTGAGCAATTGCCGAAGGATGTCGTGCGGGCTCTAAAGCAGATCAAGACATATCGAGAGATCTACCCACCAGACGAGAACACGGCTCCACGAATTGCACAAGCGCTTGCGAAAGTGCCCAAAGTGACCGACTACAAGAAGGAATGCCAAGGAGGCATTTGCCGATTACTTGAATTCAAGAAACAGGAAGCCCAAGAATCGGCCGTAATGGACAAAGCCACTCAGCCGTGACGTCGTGACCACTATCATGATACTGAAAGCGAAGAGGAAATGAAGGATACGCTCAGAGAGGTAGTCGTAGACGTTTTTCTCATGTTGGTCTTCCTCGCATTAGGCGTCAAGATATGGGGTTCTATGCTGGAGGGAATGAAGGGGCTTATTCCTCTTGAGAAGCCCTATCTGTGGAGTTCGGGGTTTATGTTGTCATTGAACGCCGGTCATTTCTTCCTAGGCTTGTTCCATACCGACGACGACTTCTCGGGGATACACGCCAGAGGAATGATGACATCAGCTTTGGATTATCAAAGGATCATCATAAGGATCATTGCCATCTTGACGATAAGCCCTTCGGTGTATCTGCGACAGGCCGTTGTTGCCTATCGAGCAAGGAAAGAGCGATAGAGGCCCATCTGGTAGATGGTCACACGTGTCCGCCCGAACCAATCTATGGGAAGGTGGGCTTATTTCGGGAGAACGCGCTCTCGCGGCTTGGTGGGTGGGACTTCGGGGTTGGGGGCGGGGGCGTTCGCGCGCGGGTCTGAGATGGTTCCTTGATGCGCTTCTGCTCTTGCATCCGCCCCTCCTCGCGGATAACATGACAGGGCGTGTGGGTTTCGGAATGGGTTAGGGGACAAAGGGGCAGCGTCGGTGATCGGGAAGGTTATCAGCCACGCCGTGCTGGGGGTCGATTCGCTCCGGATCGACATCGAGGTCGACGCATACCGGGCGCTCCAGCCGGCGTTCAACATCGTCGGCCTGCCCGACATGGCGATCCGCGAGAGCGCCAACCGCATCCGCTCCGCCCTCTCCAGCGCCGGATTTCATCTGCAACCGAACAAA
Source organism: Sumerlaeia bacterium (assembly GCA_035527775.1). Lineage (GTDB taxonomy): Bacteria > Sumerlaeota > Sumerlaeia > UBA8349 > UBA8349 > DATKZW01. The sequence goes on from DATKZW010000183.1 coordinate 1,664, forward strand.
ATCGTTATCAACCTCGCGCCCGCCGACGTGCGCAAGGAGGGCGCGTCGCTCGACCTGCCCATGGCGCTGGGGCTGCTGGGCGCCGCGGGGTTCGCGCCGCCGGACCGCTTCCGCGAGTACTCGGTCGTCGGCGAGCTCGGGCTCGACGGCGCGGTGCGATCCGTCCCCGGCGTGCTATCGCTCGCCACGGGCGCGCGCGATTCGGGTCTGCGCGGGATCGTCGTCCCCGAGGCGAACGCCTCCGAGGCGGCCATGATCGAGGGCATCGAGGTGATTCCCGCCGTGGCGCTCGGTCAGGTCCTGCGCTTCTTCACCGGGGAAGAGATGATCCTCCCTCACACGGTGGACCGCCAAGCCGTGTTTCAGCGACAGCGCACGTATGACGTCGATTTGCAGGACGTGAAGGGCCAGGCTTACGCGAAACGCGCCATGGAGATCGCCGCGGCGGGCGCGCACAACGTCTTGCTCATCGGCTCGCCCGGCGGAGGCAAGACGATGCTCGCGCGGCGACTCCCGACGATTCTCCCGAGCATGAGTCTCGAAGAGAGCCTCGAAACGACGAAGATCCATAGCATCGCGGGGCTTCTTGGCAGAAACCAGGCGCTCGTGGCGACCCGGCCCTTCCGCGCGCCGCACTACACGATCAGTTCGGCCGCCCTCATCGGCGGGGGCTCGATGCCGAGGCCGGGCGAAGTCTCCCTCGCCCACCACGGCGTTCTTTTTCTCGACGAAGTGGCCGAGCTGCCGCGGATGGCCCTCGAAGTTCTCCGCCAGCCTCTCGAGGACGGCGTCGTCACGATCTCGCGCTCCTCGATGACGCTCTCGTTTCCGGCGCGCTTCCTCTTCTGCGCCGCCATGAACCCCTGCCCATGCGGCTTCCTTCTGGACGACACGCGCGAATGCACGTGCGCGCACCAGCAGATCCAAAAGTACCGCTCGCGCCTGAGCGGGCCGCTCTTGGACCGCATCGACCTGCACGTCGAGGTGCCGCCGGTCAATTACCGGGAGCTGAAGCAGGCTTCGGGCGGCGAGACGTCGGCGGTCGTTCGCGGGCGGATCGAGGCGGCGCGCGCCCGACAATCGCGTCGCTTCGCCGACCGCGCCGGCATCTTCGCGAACGCCTCGATGGGCGCGCGCGAGATCAAGCGCTTCTGCCGCCTCGACGCCGAAGGCGACCGCCTGATCGAGCACGCCATGACGGCTCTGGGTCTCAGCGCCCGCGCCTACGACCGCATCCTCAAAGTCTCGCGCACCATCGCCGACCTCGCCGGCGCCGACGACATCCAGCCCGCCTACGTCGCCGAGGCGGTGCAGTATAGGACGCTCGACAGGGCGCAGTAGCCGGGACGACCGCTCTCGGGCCACCTTGCGAACGATGGGAGCGCCGTCTTCCTTCTTCCGGGCGCCCGGGCACTCTTTCCTTCGCGCTCCGCGTTCTGCCAATAGAGCAAGAACAATGATGTCGCCGCCGATCATTTTGCCAACAGAAACCGTGCGCGAGGAAGCCATGCTGCGCTCCTGCCCAATGAGAAGACTTGGCACAGGCATTCGTAAGCATTGTGACGCATGGTGGTTCCTGGGACGTATCAGACAGGATGCACAGGATCAACACGATTGAGGCGCTTCTCCATTCATCCTGTGAATCCTGTTAATCCTGTCCGGAAAAGAATACGTCACCGAACTTCTAAGCTGGAGCACTTAGAACGCGATAGAGGATTGTCTCCCATTGCTCCCTGTCGCAGTACACTCCTCTTCCGTCCCGGCGGGAAATGGACCCCCCAAGGAGGCATTCTCACCAGGACATGTCTGAGGCGCCGCACCTTTCGACCGACCAGACTCCGCACTCCTCGATAGGCTTTTACAATTTCCGGCAAGGGAAAACCCGGCAACAGAGTCAGACAGAAGGGGAAGGGGAAGCGCCCAGGGAACGCAGCCCGACGCGGCCCCGGATTCCTCGCCGGTCGGCGAGACGCCCGCGCGCCGGCCAGCCCCACATTCCGACCACGGGAGGTCTCATCATGCCGCACGGAAGAAACTCATCCCATCCTCTGTTCCTCGGGCTGGTGGCCGCGTTCGCGCTACTCGCCTCCGCCCCGAACGCCGACGAGATCCGCCTCAAAGGCGGCGGGACCATCGAGGGGAAGGTCCTCAAGGTGGGTCCGGACAAGGTGACGATCCAGAGGGGCCGCTCGACGATGACCCTCGCCCGCAGCCAAGTCATCGCGCCTGATCTCGCCGACCTCCTCACTCGCGCCAAGGCGGCTGCCGAAGGCGGCGATTTCGCCTCCGCCATCGGCCTGTGCGAGCAGATCCTCCTCTGGGAAACCGGCCATTCCGAGGCGGCCACGCTGCTCGCGAAGTCAAAGGAACAGGAAACGAAAGCCGAAGCCCAAGCGAAAGCCCTGGAGCAGAAGCGGAAGATGGAACAGGAGCAGCGGGAGAAGGAGCGCATCGCCGAAGCCGCTCAGAAGGAGAAGATCGAGAGGGCGCGGGGTCTCCTCGGCAAGCGCAACTGGAGCGACGCGCGCGCCCTTTGCCGCGAGGTCCTCGCCGAAGTGCCCCAGAACACGGAGGCAAATCGTCTCCTAACCGAAGTTGACGCGGCCGAGGGGAAGATCCAGGAACAAGCCAGAGAGAAGGCGGCGCGCGAAGGACGGCTCCGCTCGCCCGAATATCTCAAGGAGGTTCTCGCGGAGATCGAGAAGAAACTCGCCGACGTGAAAACGATATCATACCTCGGCCAAGCCTCCGCCAAGACGCCGCAAGGCGAGACGGCCTACAACGAAGAGGTCTGTATCCAACGGCCGGATCGCTACCATTTGAGAATGACGGAGGGGAAGGCCCCCGAGCCGGGTGCGGACCGCCGCAGCAGGCTGACGGTGTGCGATGGGGCAACCTACTGGACTCTGGCGAACCTGGGCTGGGGCCCCGCGCGACTCGCCAAATACGACTTAGTTCGCCTCCGAGCGGCGGGCGGTTCCCTCTCCGACGTCGACTACTCGTTCTCGCCGCTTGAGCCCTTTCGCAACTGCGTTAAGGAGACTCTCAGGTTGGAGACGGAGGACGCGTCCGTTTGGGTGTTTGCCGGAACGATGCGCGAAGGCGACTCGGAAACGAGCGAATTCCGGATCACCATCGGCCGAAACGACGGGGTCATGAGGAAGGTGGAAGGGGTGGGCAAAGACGGTCAACTAGTTATGTCCGAAACGCTGTCAAACGTGCGCCTCTACCCGACGCTGCCGGAGGGCTTCTTCTCC
>DATKZW010000184.1:0-3467 GCA_035527775.1 Sumerlaeia bacterium
CGCTCTTCCTCGCCAGAGAGAACGATCTCGAACGGGCTATTCCTGGGCATGGCAGCTCTCCTTTCGGGAGACACCCTGCCAAAAGACGAAGAGAAAGGCAATCAGAATACGTCATCGTATTTATGAATAAGTGTACTAAGGGCGTCCGTGGGAACGCAGCCGCCTTGTTCGAACCGAGTCCAGAAAAGACAAACGAAGAGCGCTTTCGCGAGGAGTTTCGCGAGCAGAGACAGCGCCTGCGAGCCCTGCCGCTTCAAGTCGACATCGAGATCACCACCCGCTGCAACTTGCGGTGCTTCACGTGCCCCAAGACATACGGATCGGAGAGAGGCGCCGACCTCGACCGCGATCTGTTCGACCGGATCGCCGCGGCGGTTTTTCCTACGGCCCGGTCGGTGAACTTGTCCGGCTTTGGCGAGCCGATGCTGGCGCGCGATTTCCCGCATTTCTTCGATTCGGCGATCGGGGCCGGCCTCGAGGTCGGGTTCATCACGAATGGTACGCGGTTGACTGCGGAATGGATTGATCGCTTCGCCGCCACGCCCACCCATCTCTTCGTCTCCGTGGACGCGGCCAGCGTCGAGACCGCGGCGGCCATGCGGCCGGGGCTCGATTGGCCGCGACTGAGAAGCCTGCTGACGCGGTGGGCCGCGGCGCGGTCGGCGTCTCCCCAAAGCGGCGCGCGTCTGCTTTTCAACTTCGTGGCAACGCGGCGAAACGTTCACGAGTTGCCCGACGTGGCGGACTTGGCGGCCGAGTGCGGGGCGGCGCGGGTCGAAGTGCTGAACTTCTGCACCGACGGCGTCGGCGACGCGGCCAAAGAGGAGCGCCTGAGCCGGGACCTCGTCCCAACGCGACGATACTTTGCCGAAGCAGCCAAGCGCGCGGCGACCCATGGCGTCTCTTTGCTCATTCCCCCCGGATTGGCCGAGAGAGATCCCCAGGACGCGGGACGCCAGTCCTTGGAGACCTTGCTGGACGCGTGCGAGGCGCCTTTGGCTCTGAATCCGCCAGGCGCCAAGTACCCTGTGCGCTGTTCGGCGCCTTGGTTTCGAACCTACGTCAACCTGCGGGGCGACGTTCGACCTTGCTGTTGGTATCCGCACGCAATGGGGAACCTTCGCGAACGCGCCTTCGACGCGATCTGGAACGGCTCGGCCTACCGCAAGATGCGCCGGAGAATCAACACCCGCTTCCCGCACCTGGGATGCAAGGAATGCCAGCTCGTGTGGGGAATCGCCGCAGGCAGTCCTGAGAGCCTCTTTCAGAGTGAGAAACTGGCCGACCGATTCCACACCCAACTTCAGCGTTTGCGTCGTCGTTGGGCGCGCTGCCGAGCGCCTCTCTGAGCCTCCCATTCTCAAAGCTCTACGCGTCGGCCGAGGGGAAGCTCCGTCTCCTTCACGTCTGCCTCGCCCCTTGGCGCGTTGTCCACTGCCGCTCGCCCACGCGCACCTGTACGCCCGAGGCCGGGCGCCGTCACCGGCATCAGATCTCGAGCGCGACGCGGTTGATCTTGGTCAGGTCCGCCACGCCGACGCCCAGCTCGGCGGCGCGCGCGATGTGCGTGGTCGGTTGGTGACGCGGGCTCATTCCCTGCTCGAGGCGTTTCTCCTTGAGGATGTCCTCGAGCGTGGCGTCCAGGGCAACGGGATCGACAGAGGCGATGATCCCGTGGTAGTCCCAGCGATACTGTGGCTTGAACCCCGGCCCGCCGTGGTACAACCCGTAAAGCCCGTCGGCGATGCAGATGCGGGTCTTGTCCTTGATGGGGCCGAGGGTGTTGAGGTCCGCGACGGCCAAGCAACCGTTCCCGTGGAATTCGCCCGCGTTCGGGACGGTGCCCAGGTGATTCTTAAGGGCGCCAGTGACGCCGCAGATCTCGTGGGTCTTCAGAACGGGAAGGTTGATGAGGACGTCGGCTTCAGTGAGGATTTTCGATAGTTTCGTGCTCACGGGGCCGGCTTTGGTCGGAGAGCCGTATTCATTCCCCGTGCCGTAAGCGGGCACCCCCGTCCCCCCGCGGTTCACCGCGACGCGCGCCGTCTCGAAGTCTTTGTCGCTACGGTCGTAGACCACGATCTTGGCGGGGTCCACGCCCGCCTTGACGAGTCCGTTCGTCACGGCCCGGATCACCTCGGGATGGGTGGTGGCGTTGCGGAATAGGCCGTTGAACTTGACGGCAACGCGGTCTTTGGGGCTTACGTAAACGGCCCAGGCCTTGGCGACGTCGTCCTTGCCGGCGAGGGTCATGACGGCCTTGTCCACGAGACGCTGCACGATGTCGGCGTCCACTTTGTTGCCCTCGATGGACTTAAGGGTCTTGTCGCGCACGATTGCCGCCATGGGCCCCGTTGGCGCCGCCTCCAGGAGCCTGTTTCCCGCCAGCACGGCTACTGCCGCGGCGCTCCCTTGTCGAAGAAACTCACGCCGGTTCACACGGCGTCTGTCGGCTGTCCTCATGTGTCCTTCTCCTTCTCTCGCGCGGGCGTTTCGCTGCTCGGCCTGCCTTCGCGGGCGCCTTGCCCCGGGCCTGCTCAAGCAAAACACCGACGCCGGTTTCAGTCCCCGCGCCGGCGTCGCTCTCTCCCGGCCTCTTCTTCGGCCTTCGAGCGGCGCGGCGTTCGGGTTTCCTTTTCTGGCGGAGCGTTTCGATCGGCGGCGCCGAACGCCTCCTTCGGCAACGTCTGCCAGGGCCCGGGATTCTGACCCAGCCCGCCGTCGGATGTCAACCAGGAAGGAGGAAGATCCGCAAAGAGGAGAAGGATTCGCAAAGGCCGGAGGCGTGTGACGCCGTCGTTGTGTCTTTCAGACTTTCACCTCTAAGAGCAACTTCCTGTAGTAGAGATAGTTCTCCCACGGAATGTCGGGCGGCATGGCGTGGTCGCAGCCGGGGATGTAGCCGCCCTCTTGCATCAGCGGGACCCTTTCCTCCACCATCTTCCTGATGCTTTGCTTGTCGCTCGCCAGGATGCGCTTGTCCATGCCGCCGCCGATCCGCAAGTCCTTGCCGAACTTCTTGCGCAACGCGACGACGTCCATCCCGGCGGCCACTTCCATCGGGTAGATGAAATTGATGCCGACGTCGAGCCAGCAGGGAATGAGACCGTCGACGTTCCCGTCGCTGTCCAGCATAAGAATGTCAATGCCCGCGCGATGCAGGCGTTCCGTAATCCGGGCGTAGTGGGGGAGGAACATCTTGCGGTAGAGCTTGGGATTGATGAGCGAGGCCGTCTTATAGGCCATGTCCTCCCAGAAGACGGCGAAGTCATACTGAACCCCTTCGAGCGCCTTTTCCAGGACGGCCAGAATGCACTCGGCGGTCTCCTCGGCCGCCTGCTCGATGAACGCCGGGTCCTCGCAAACGGTCAGACTGATCCCCTCCACGCCCATCCAGTTGCGAATCCACCCGTAGAGGCTGCCGCACGAGATTCCGAGCGGGAAATCGCGGCCCGGGTACTGCTTCT
>DATKZW010000185.1:0-4119 GCA_035527775.1 Sumerlaeia bacterium
GGGCGAGGGCTCCACCTTCAAGTTCACGCTACCCCTCGCGCCCGGGTCATGATGCGGAGAAGGCGCCTCTAGGATTGCGAAGGGAGCGGAGAAAAAGGGCGTCTAGTCAAGGGCCAAGCAGGAGAGGGGGAAACTCCGCCCCGTAGTGAAGACCCCAAGGCGGGAAAGGGCGATTCCCGTTCGGGCGGAAGAGCGCGAAGGAGCCATCCCTATGTTCGACATGAAGAAGATCCAGCAAATGCAGCAGCAGCTTCAAGAACAGATCGCGGGCGTCCAGGACGAAATGGCCGACCAGACGGTCGAAGCCGCTTCGGGCGGCGGCGTCGTCAAGGTGGTCATGACCGGCCGGCAGGAGGTCAAGTCCATCGAGATCAAGCCCGAGGCGGTTGATCCCGACGACATCGAGATGCTCGAGGACCTCGTGGTGGCCGCCGTCAACGCGGCGGTCGAAAAATCCCGCGAGATGCACGAAGCCGCCATGGGGAAAGTGACCGGCGGGATGCTCCCGCCCGGGATGAATCTTCCCTTCTGAGGCGTCCGACCAGTAGAACGATTACGCCTGGGGCCTGCCGATTCCCCTGTCGAAGGCGCCCACGCGAGGTTGCAGAGATCCCACTCGGAGATCGAAGCGGCGATCCGCGTCTTGCTGCGGGAGAAGGTCAAGCAAAGGGCGAAAGTGATGCTCATCGGTTACGCGCCGAGGGCGACGTCCTCCCCCCGAATCTGCCCACTCCGCAAGGGTCTCGCCCGCGCGGGGTCTCAGGAAACTCATGCTGGACAATCCGGAGCGGGTCCTTATACTAGGCGCCATGAAAGGGGACGGCGTCATGCTTCGCGCTGGCGGAGCGCTCACGCTTATCGAGCTGCTCATCGTCGTCGCCATGATCGCGGTCCTCGCGGCGATTGCCGTGCCGAATTTTCTGGAGGCGCAAGTCCGCTCGAAGGTCAGCCGCGTCCAGAATGGCCAGCGGGCCATTGCCACGGCCATGGAATCCCGTTTCGTCGATCGGAACGACTGTCGGGAATGAAACGATGAGTCGATCTTTGAGGAGGCCATGTATGAGAAAGGCAGTTTCAGCATACTGGGCAATGGGCGCTTGCCTGAGCGGGTTCACGGCGCTCGCGGCGCCCGGGGGCGCCTCGAGCGCTGAGGAGGATCCGCTGGACGTTTACAACGTGGCGTGGGACTCGCCGAGCAGCAACTCGCGCCAGTCGATGCCGATCGGCAACGGCGACATTGGGCTGAACGTCTGGGTCGAGGAGGGGGGCGCTCTCCTCTTCTATATCGGCAAGACCGATGCGTGGGACGAACGGGGCGAGTTGCTCAAGCTCGGGCGGGTTCGCGTGAGTTTCTCTCCGAATCCCTTCGAGAAAGGCTTGCCTTTTCGCCAGGTCCTCAAACTGAGACAAGGCGAGATCGCCATCCGCGCCGGAGAGGAATCGCTCGCCATGGATTTGCGCGTCTGGGTCGACGCGAACCGCCCCCTCATTCATGTCGAGGCAACCGGCCAGAGGGTCTTCCGCATCGAAGCGGCCGTCGAAAGATGGCGCGAGAGCGACCAGGCAGTTCCCTTCTCGGACGGCCGCGCGATCTGGTTCCATCGCAACGAGACATCGGACTTTGCGAGCCGCCTGAAGGCCCACAATCTTGCGGGTCTGGAGCAAACGTACCGAGATCCGCTGCTTAACCGGACTTTTGGCGGCCTCATGCAGGTCCGCGGCACGGTCGTTAAGCGCGACGATCCGGGGGCGCTCTTTTCTCCGCTCCCGAGAAAGTCCTTCGACGTCCAGATCCACGTTCTAACCGACCAAACCCCGACCGTCGAAGAATGGCAAGAGCGGCTCGAACGAAGCGCCGTCGAATTCGGCCTGGTAGGGGTCGCGGCGTCACGGAAGGCCCATCAGGCGTGGTGGGGCGATTTCTGGAATCGCAGCTGGATCCGCGTAGCAACGAATGGGGACCGGGGCGGCCGCCCCAGCGCGGAAAGCGCTTCCGAGGGGAAAGAGCGCGAAGCGTCGCCGCCCGCGGAAGGACATCTTGTTTCCCAAGCCTACGTCCTCCAGCGGTTCATCAGCGCTTCGAGCGGCCGCGGCGCCTACCCGATCAAGTTCAACGGTTCCATCTTCACGGTCGAGTATCCCGACCGGGACAACGGAAACCCGGACTTCCGAGCGTGGGGGCCGGACTACTGGCTCCAGAACACGCGTCTTCCCTATTGGCCCCTTATCGCCTCGGGCGACTTCGACATGCTCCAGCCCCTTTACCGCATGTATACGCGCACACTCCCCCTGCAGAAGGAGCGGACGAAACGCTACTTCGGTCACAGCGGCGCCTACTTTCCCGAGACGATGAGTTTCTGGGGGCTCAGTCGAGACGGGGACTACGGCACGGACCCGAAGGATCGGGAAGGACAGCCCATTTCATGGCACAAGAACGGCTATATCCGGCGCGAGTGGCAAGGCGGGATTGAGGTGCTCGCCATGATGCTCGATTACTACGCCTATGCCCTGGACGAAGCGTTTCTCAAGAACCACCTCTTGCCTTACGCGAATGAGATCATCACTTTCTATGACGAGCACTACAAACGCGACGAGAAGGGGAAGATCCTGTTCCATCCCGCTCAAGCCCTCGAGACGTGGTGGGACTGCACGAATCCCATGCCCGAAATCGCCGGCCTGAAGTTCACTTTGGCGAAGCTCGCCGCGCTCCCCGACGAGCTAACGAGTGAAACCCAACGCGCCAAGTGGAGGAAAATGCTCCAGGAGCTTCCCCCCATTCCCACTCGGGAAGAGGACGGAAAGGTCATGCTGTCTCCCGCGGGGAAATTCGAGACGAAGCAGAACTCGGAGAACCCGGAGCTCTATGCCGTCTTTCCCTATCGACTCTACGGCGTGGGGAAGCCGGACATCGAGATCGCCCGCTTGGCTTTGGAAAAGCGCCAGCACGCAGGACCTCACGGCTGGCGGCAAGACGAGACGCAGATGGCGTTTCTCGGCTTGGCCGAGCAGGCGCGCGACTACGTGGTCCAGAGGGCCGCTCAGAAAAACAAGGACGCCCGGTTCCCCGCGATCTGGGGACCCAACATGGATTGGACCCCCGACCAGACCCACGGCGGAAACCTGATGATGGCCCTGCAAACCATGCTCATGCAGTGCGAGGGCGACGCCATCCGGCTCTTCCCCGCCTGGCCGAAAGAATGGGACGTCGATTTCAAGCTGCGCGCGCCGAAGCAGACAATCGTGGAAGGGACGCTCCGTTCCGGCAAACTGGAGCGACTCAAAGTCGCCCCGAAAGCGCGTGAGAAAGACGTCATCGTGCTTGAACCCCAATAAGACGGTCGTCTTTCCCCGACGCCCGGGCGGAACGCTCCCTCCCGCCCCGTTGGAAGGAGAAGCGTCATGAGCGGAACCATGACCAGCAAGGAACGGATGCTGTGCGCCCTTGGGCGAGGCAAACCCGACCGGATGCCGGTGTCCGTGCATCAGTGGCAGGGATACCATCTCGACACGTACCTGGGCGGGATCAGCGACCTCGAAGCTTTCGGGAAGTTCGGCATGGACGCCCAGATCCAGTACTTCCAAGACATGGGCCAGTTCTGGCTCGTGGACGCCGACTATGCCGGCGCCTCGACGCCCCAGTGGATCGACGATGTGAGAGCGATCAGCGACGACCCGGACAACCGCATCAGCCATCATGCGATCCGCACGCCCGAAGGCGCCCTGACCTACAAGACCCGGGGAGATCGCAAGACGACGTGGATCACGGAGTATCTGATCAAGCGCGACGAAGACGTCGATCTGATTCGCAAGTATATGCCCGCGCCGACCCTCGATCCCGAGCCGGTCAATCGGGCGTACGACCGAATCGGCGACCGCGGCATTCTGCGCGGGTTCGTCTGGGGAGATCAGGCCGGCTGCTGGCAGCACGCGTGCTGCCTGATGGACGCGCAGGATCTCATCACGGCCTGCTTCGAGAAACCGGACTGGGTGCACGCCCTCCTGCAAGCGCTTCTGGAGAAGAAACTGCGTTTCATCGAGTCGATGCAAGGCGCAAAGTTCGACCTGATCGAGACCGGGGGCGGCGCCGGTTCGTCAACCCTTATCTCGCCCGCCATCCAT
>DATKZW010000186.1:0-3992 GCA_035527775.1 Sumerlaeia bacterium
CCGATGATCGCAGTCCTCCGGAGACTCCGAACCCATCCCGCCGTTTCCCCCTTTTTCGAGAAAGGCGGACTATGGTTGCTCAATCAACTGCGAACACGGTCAATGACCGCGACGGGCCATTGCCGCGTCCTTGGGATGACGCGGCGGCCCAGAGGGCGAGCGAGGCGGAGAGGCACGCAGCGAGCTTTGAGGCGTTGCTGGGGAATACGCCCGTGGAGGCGCCCAAGACGGGAGCTCTGGCGGGGCCTGCGCATCTGAATTGGCGAGGAGCTCAGGAAGCGTTGGGGGCGCCGCCGTCCACCGGCGCCGACAACCTCCATTTCGCGATGAACGTCGCCACGTTGCTGCGGCTCGGGTTCGCGGGAATCGAGGAAACCGCTCGGGCGAACGCCCAATGTCTGGACGGCGAGGAATCCGCTTACCTGGAGGCGATCGCCCGGTGCCACGCGGCCGCGAGGCGTTTTGCGGCCGCGCACGCCGGCGAGGCGGAACGCCTTTCGGAGGCCGCTTGCGGAGAAGAAAGAACGCGTCTGTCTCAGATCGCCGAGAACTGCCGCGCCCTCTCCGAGCGCGCGCCCCGAACGTTCTCCGAGGCCGTCCAGCTTTTCTGGTTCGCCTGGTGCATGCGCGGCCACGGCACGATCGGGCGGCTGGACCAACATCTCTACCCCTTCTACAAGGCGGACCTCGAGGGGGGTCGACTCACGCGGGGCGACGCGCTCGGACTCCTCCGCGAATTGTGGGAAGGCTGCAACCGCGCCGGGAGCGGCGACACGCTGGTGAACCTCGTGGTCGGCGGCCAGGGCCGCGACGGGAACGACGCGACGAACGATCTTTCCTGCCTGATGATCGATGCGTCCCTGACGGTCCGGAAAACCGAGCCCCACCTGAGCGCCCGCATCCATGCTCGAACGCCGGAGTCTTTTCTTCGGAAGATCGTGGAGTTGCAGTTGATGGGTCACGGGCAGGGAGCGATCTACAACGACGAGCAGATCGTCCCTTCTCTTGTCGAGAAAGGCGTGCCGGTCGAATCGGCCCGCAATTACGCCAACGACGGGTGCACGGAAGTCACCATCGACGGGGAGAGCGGCATCGAGTTCATTCAGATGGAGGCGGTCAAGGCGTTGGAGTTGACCCTCTTCAACGGCGAAGAGAACGTCCCGCCCGGCGAACCGGTCGGCGAGTACATCACGCGCCACCAAGAACGTCGCCGGTTGCGAACGGGGCTCGAACTCGGCTGCCGCACGGGCGATTTCTCGTCCATGCGGACTTTCGGAGAGGTCTGCCGGGCTTTCCTCGACCAGTACTTGCGCCAAGTCGACGGACTGCTCGATGCGTTGTGTGAGAGAATTCGGGATCAGCAGCGTCGCGGCGTCTCCTCCCCCTTTCTGGCCGGCACGTTCCCCGGCTGCCTGGCGAGCGGCGTCGATCCGTTTCGCGGCGGCTTCACGATCCCGTGCTACATGCTCTTCTCCGGTTCCATACCGACGGTGGCGGACGGTCTCGCCGCCATCAAGCAGATCGTCTTTGAGGAGAAGTCCTGCACGCCGGGGGAACTCCTGCGGGCGCTTCGCGACGATTTCGAGGGCCACGAGGCGCTTCGCCGGCGGCTGCTGGCCGCGCCGAAGTTCGGGAATGACGACGACTACGTGGACGAAATCGCGACGGACATCGCGCGCCGATTCTGCGAGAGAGTCGTCCGCCATCCCACGCCGACGGGGAAGCCGTTCTGGCCGGCGCTCTACGATTTCCTGTTCAACGATTTCGCCAAGATCGTGGGCGCCACGCCGGACGGAAGACGCTGGCGGGACCCTATCGGAGAACACTATTCGCCGACGCCGGGCCGGGCAAGGAAAGGCCCCACGGCCATTATTCGCTCCGCCGCGAAGGGGCCGCTTTACGAAGCATGCGGCTCGTCCATTTTCCACATATCCCTGGCCCGAAGCATGGTGCCCGCGAACGAATCGGGCGCGGCCGTGGTGCGGCAGCTGCTCGACGCGGCGCTGCAAATGGGCGTCGCGGTGATGGACGTTGCGATCTACGACGTGGAGGCGCTCAAGGACGCCAAACTTCATCCCGAGCTCCACGAAGACCTCATCGTGCGAGTCTGGGGCTTCTCGGCCCGTTTCGTCGATCTTTGCGACGACATGCAGGACCATGTCATCGCGCGCGCCGTAACGGGCGGATGAACGGCGACAACGCAACGTAACGCCGGCGTCTTGCCCGCAGTAGCGGGGCAAGAAGGAAAGCGTGTACAGTCGGGGCCGGCTGTGCCACAATAAAGCGCGGGGACTCTGGACGGTGCGAGTCTCCGATCGTAGGAGACCCTCCGGAGTCATCTAGCGGAGCAGGAGCGAATGGCGTCTCACACGACTCAACTCCAGACCCACGCATTGTCTTGCTTCGAGGATCTTCTGTCCTTCGAGCTATCGGCGCCGGTGGCCGCTCTCCGCGACCGGGCGCTTGCCCGGCAACGGGAAGAACCGGGTCTGATCGTTCCGTTCGAGATCATCGACGCCCGAACGTGGGATCGGTGGCGGCGAGAGCAGAAAGGGAAGGGGGGACAGGCGCCTGCGCCTCGGTCCCGCGCCGGCGCCCCTCTTGCAAACTGGTTGATCTGGCGGGCGCGGCGATGCGCGGAGAGATTGCGCGGCATGCCGATAGACGTCGAGCCGGGCGAGCGGATCGTCGGAAAGCCGGAGTACCGCGTTCCCACGGAAGAAGAGAAGGCCCAGCTCGAAGAGGCCCGCCGAACGCTGGCGTCCATGCCGCCCTTCCCGGGAGGCGACGCCGGACACTTTCACCCGGATTACGAGAAACTGTTTCGCGTCGGCATCGGCGGGATCCTGGACGAGATCGAGTCTAGAAGCAAGACGCCCGGTCTTGCCGACGAGCAAGGTACGTTCTACGAAGCCTGCCGAATCGCCATGGAAGGGCTGTCGGACTTCGCCCGTCGCGTCGGCGACGCGTGCGAAGCGACGGCCGCGTCCGGCGACGGACGCCGTCGCCGCGAGCTGGCCGCCGTCTGCCGGCGCGTCGCGAACGATCCGCCCGCGACGTTCCACGAAGCGATCCAGCTCATGTTTCTCGCGCTGATCGCCCTGTGGTTCGGCGAGGACCACGGCTTGACAAACCCGGGACGGATGGACCAGACGCTGCGGCCTTTCTACGAGGCGGACCTCGCGGCGGGACGCGTCACGCCCGAGGACGCGCTGGAACTCATCGCATGCCTCTACATCCATCTGAATCGGATTCTCTGGCCCGGCTCGGCGGTCGCCGTTATGGTCGGCGGACGCGACGGCGAAGGGCGCGACGCGACGAACGACCTGACCTATCTTTGCCTGGCGGCGCGTCTTGCCACGCGCCTCGTCTACCCAACGGTCGGTCTGGCTTGGCACGATGGAACGCCGGAGGAACTGATGGACTTCTCGACGCGCATGCTGGCCACGGGAATCGGCGATCCCGCCTTCTTCAACGACGAACTGATCGCCGAGGGACTGCGCGAGCACGGCGTGTCGAAAGAGGACTCCTACAACTACATGAACTCGACGTGCGTCGAGATCAAGGTCTGCGGGGCGTCGCACATGTGGGTGACCGCCCCGTACTACAGTTGTCCTCGGGCGCTTCTCGAAGCGATGGAAGACGTCGCGACGGGCAAGCGCGCGCGGCCGCGGACCTTCAAGGCGTTCGTGGGCAGAGTGCGTGAAAAGATTGCCGGCGCCGTAAGCCGAACCGCTGAGGAACTGGACCGCATCTGGGAGGAGCGCGGGCGCACGGGCGGCTTTCCGCTGGCCAGTTGTCTGATCAACGACTGCCTGGCGCGCGGGCGGGACTTCGACCAGGGCGGCCCGCGCTACAACTGGGTCGAGAATTCCTTCGTCGGTCTGGCCAATCTGGCCGACGGTCTCACGGCCGTCAGGCGACTCGTTTACGAGGAGCGTGAACTCACGATCGAAGAGTTCCATGCGATTCTCGAAGGGAACTTCGGGAAG
>DATKZW010000187.1:0-6868 GCA_035527775.1 Sumerlaeia bacterium
AGTCAGCCGGTGGCGTCCTACACCGGGGACGTCGCGAGCCTGCCGGCCACTTCCCCTCGAGTAACCGGGGTCCGGAATCTCGACGTCGAGACCGCCTCGGCGAAGTCATACCGAAAGCGCCTGGCCGCGGAACGGGCCCGCGCGCTGACGACGGCAGAGCGGGTGTGCGGCCGGCAGATAGTCCCCGTCTGCGAATATGACGTCGCCTTTCACGGTCTGGCCGTTTCCCTCTCGCCCAAAGAGGCGGCGCTCGTGGCTCGGGCGCCCGGCGTGGCAAGCGTGCGGCGCGAGAGACTCTACTATCTCAATACCGACGCCGGGCCGGAGTGGATCGCCGCCCCCACGGTTTGGGCCGGCGGCGCCTTGCCTCCTTCCAAGGGCGAAGGCGTGGTCGTGGGCGTGATCGACACGGGGATCAACCCGTGGAACCCCTCCTTCGCCGACATCGGCGGAGACGGATACGACCATGCCAATCCGCGAGGGAGATACTACGGCGTGGGCGATCCGGGCAATCCGAACTACGACGCCGCGTTCCCGGTGAATGACAAGTTGATTGGGGCCTACGACTTCCTGCCCCTCTCGGATGTCTCGGTTCCCTACGATCCGCTGGACATACATGGACACGGCTCGCACACGGCGAGCATCGCCGCCGGAAACGTCGTCGATCCAGCTGTGGCGAAATCCCCCACGGCAACGATCCCCCGGAAAATCTCGGGCGTCGCCCCTCACGCCAACCTCATCTCCTACAAAGTGGTTTTCCCATCCGGCTATGCCACCGAGACATCGATCCTGGCCGCGATAGACCAGGCGGTGGCGGACCGGGTCGACGCGCTGAACGTTTCGCTGGGCGGAGGTCCGATGGACCCCTGGGAGGATGCCGCGTCTCTGGCCTTTCTCAACGCCCGGGCGGCGGGGATTCTTGTCGCTACGTCCGCGGGCAACTCCGGCCCCGACGCGCAGACCATCGGGTCGCCCGCCAATGCGCCGTGGGTCCTTGCCGTGGGCGCCTGCACGCACCACCGCCGCTTCCTCGCCTCGGTGGAAAACCTGACGAGAGACGGCGGCGACGCGCTGCCCGACCTTCCGGGCGCGGGCATCACGGGGGCCTACGGCCCGGTGCGCATCGTCTACGCCGGGGACTACGCCAATCCCGAAGATCCCTTTGACTTGCCGGGTCTGTGCCTTCTCCCCTTTCCCCCGGGAACCTTCCGCGGCGAAATCGTCGTCTGCGACGCGGGCTGGGTCCCGTCGGCCTGGAAGAGCGAGAATCTCGCGGCGGGGGGCGCGGGTGGAATGGTTCTGGCCAATGGGCCGCTGGATGGAGACACCGTCTATACCGAGGTTCATGAGATTCCCGCTCTCAACATCTCCTTCTCAGACGGGGGGGCGCTGAAGAACTGGCTCTCCTCAGGCTCAAACCACCGCGCGGCTATCGGCGGCACGCGAGTGGATCTCCGACCGGCCAACGGGGACGTTGTGGCCGCCTTCAGCTCGCGAGGCGCAAATCCCCCGATCCTCTCCGTGCTCAAGCCGGACGTCGTCGCCCCAGGCGTCGACATACTGGCCGCCAGCACCGACATCGAGTACGAAGGAGGGGGCCGCGGAGACGGCAGGATTTGGGAGATCATGAGCGGGACCTCGATGGCCTCGCCGCACGGGGCGGGCGCCGCGGCCCTGTTGAACGCCCTGCACCCGGATTGGTCCCCGGCCGAGATCCAGTCCGCCTTGACGATGACGGCCGTAACGACCTTGAAGAAGGAAGACGGCCTGACAACGGCCGATTCTTTCGACGTGGGCGGGGGCCGGATCGACGTCGCCCTGGCGAGCCGGGCCGGGATCGTGCTTGATGAAACCCGCGCCGATTTCCTTTCCGCCAGTCCCTTCCACGGCGGCGATCCTGCTTCTCTCAATCTCGCGAGTCTCGTCCAGGTCGAGATTGCGGAGGCAACCTGGAAACGAACGGTGAGAAGCGTTGCGGGCTGGAGCGAGGACTGGACCGTCGCGGCGGACGAACCCCAGAAGGTGGCTCTGTCGGTCAACCCCGCAAGTTTCACGCTGGCGCCGGGAGGAACGCGGGAAATCACGGTGACCGCGGACCTGACCTCGGTCCCGAGGAGCGAGTACTACCAATGGCGTTTTGGCCGGATCAACCTGACCCCGCACACTCGTCTCCTCGCCGACGCCCATTTCCCGCTGGCCGTTCGGAAAATCCCTTCCAACCTCCCCGAGCGAGTCCGAATCCGCGATGCCCGCCCCGCGGGAACGAAGACAATCGAGAACGTTCGGGCCATCCTCATTTTCGACTTGCGATCGAAGCGCCACGGCTTGGTTGCCGCAGACGTTCACGAGGAGGATCTCTACCAAGACCCCACGCCGCTGAGCCCCGTCGATTACTGGCCACCCGACCCGGAAAGCGGCGTGGCGGCCTTCTACCATGAAGTGCCCAGCGGAGCGAAGCGCCTCGTCGCCGAGATCCTGGAGAGCACGGCGACCGACATGGACCTCTACGTCCTTCGCCAAGAGGGAGAAGACTATAAGCTCGTCTGCTGGTCCATCTCGCTGACCTCGGACGAGTACTGTTCCCTGTCCGATCCGACCCCCGGCGCGTACCTCTTTATCGTTCAGAACTACGAAGCGTCCAACTCGATGGGTTGGAGGCCGGACTCCGTCGCCTTGGCGGTGGGAATCGTGCCGTACCCCGACAGCCACAACCTAAGCGTCCATGAGAGCTCCGACCGTATCACCATCCCGGGCGGGGAGCCCTTCAATCTGGATATCGACTGGAACATCACGGATCCGGGGACCCATTTCTACGGCGCCTTTTCCTTAGGCGCCGACTCCTTCAACCCCGCCCTCCTCGGGACCGTGGCGATGGACCTCCACCTGGCTGAGCCC
The DNA here is from genome assembly GCA_035527775.1 of Sumerlaeia bacterium. Lineage (GTDB taxonomy): Bacteria > Sumerlaeota > Sumerlaeia > UBA8349 > UBA8349 > DATKZW01. The sequence continues at coordinate 2,896 of DATKZW010000187.1, forward strand.
GCCCGCACGGCCACCCCCACTCCCACGGTCGGGCCGACGCCGACCCCCGAGCCGATTCAGGGCCTGATCGAGTCGTTCTACCGCCTCATTCTGGGCCGGGAGGCCGAACCAGGCGCCGTTGACGCCTGGCAACACGGGTACTTCGACTACGCCGTCGGATTCGACATCGACGTGCGATTTGTCCCGCGCGAAATGGCCCGGATCTTCTTCCTTTCCGATGAATACGCCGCCCGGCAAAGAACGAACGCCGAGTTCATCGAAGACTGCTATCAGGCGTTTCTCAACCGCAGTCCCAATCCAGCCGAGCTCCAAGATTGGCTCGGCGGCGCATGGAACCGCGCGCAAGTCATGACGGTCTTCTCCGAGTCGCAGGAGTTCGCCGACCGGATCGCGGCCATGTACCCCTCACGCGTCGGCAACCGCACGAAAAACTTCGTCACGACCCTCTACATCGGTCTGCTGGACCGTCTGGTTGACCAGGGGGGTCTGGCGCACTTCGCGGGTCTTTTCGACCAGTCGCAAGACAAGCGCGCTCTGGCGAAATGGATGGCTCGCGAAGTGATTGCCTCTGAAGAATTCCTCGCGAAAAAACCAACAACGGAAGACCACGTCGTGCGTCTGTACCGCGCCTTCCTCGGCCGCTTTCCCAACGACTCCGAGATCGCCGTCTGGAAGGCCGAAATCGAGGCAGGGCGCCAGACGCCGAATTCCCTCATTGACCTGTTCGGCGACGCCCCCGAATTCTCGCAGAGACTTCAAGACTATTTCGCCCCCTGAGCGGCTTGGGGGGTTTCCCCGACCTTTCGCCACCGGTTTGTCGGAAAAAGGTCTTGAATCTGTGCGGCCCGGTCCGTACTATGAAACACCCTCACGAGGCGCGGCGGGAGCTGGGACCTCGGCCTCGTGCTCTTGTTGTTTTTTCCTCGGCCCTGCTCCGGCGTGGCGCAATCGGCAGCGCGACGGACTGTTAATCCGCAGGTTGTAGGTTCGAGTCCTACCGCCGGAGCCAGATAACTCGCGGAAACTCAGATATCTATGCCACCGCCTTTTTCAGGGCCCTTGGCTATGGACAGATGATGCATGTAATCCCGTCGATGCGTTCTGGCGTATCCCTCGGCCATATCTGCCGGAATGGACACCGCTGCCCGCCGGACCTGACTCACCAGACCGAACTCCTCCCGTGACGGCAGCGCTTGGGTTGTCTGACAGGCCAGGACTGCCAAGTCCATCGCTTTCCTCCAAACCTCCAGATCCCGATAACTTTTCAGCGCCACACCCCACCCCCTCTTTCGCAGTACCGTAAGCCCGCCCAGCCTCCGCCCTCAGCGTCGTGTTGAACGATGGATTGAGACGACCGGCGCTCCCCGCTTGGCGTTCCGCGCGGTGGGGCTTGGTCGGGCGAGCCGCCCCGGTCACTCGCCCATGACGGCGCCGCCCCTCAGTTCGCCAACGGCGCGACCGATATCACCCGAGCTGCGCGTGCCGTTCGTTGGATCATAGAGGGAGTCTACGTGGCTAGGGTAGGTGCCGGAGACGCCTGAGACGCCTTCGGGCCAGCGCTCGGGGAACTCGACGAAGTACGGATAGTGTTCCAGGCCGTCGCCGCCGTTGTCGGGCCCAAAACTGCTGATGACGGCGCCCCGGCGCTGGACGCCGGGATGACACCCGATCATCCAACTGCCCGGCTCTCCCTGGTAGTCGAAGTAGCGGAACGTAGGCCGCCAGTCCGGGAAGCCGGGATCGACGTAGTTCTTTGGGTAGAAGGGGTCTAGAACCATCGTGTTCGACATATAGGCCACGGGCGTCGACAAGACGGTCAAATACTGCATGTAGCCAAACCACTGCCCAAACGGCGGCAGCGTGTGCGGCATGGGGAACTTGTTATAGTCGGTGGCGTACGCTTCGAGCGCGGTGGCGAAGCCGCGCATGTCCGCCTTGACGCGCGAGACCTTCGATCGGATCTGGGCCTCGAGGAAATTCGGGACGGCGATGGCGGCCAGGATGGCGATGATGGCCACCACGATGAGCAGTTCGATGAGTGTGAATCCATGCGATGCCGGCTTCATCTTTGCGCCTCCTGTTCTCTTCAGAGTCAGTCAACAGACTAACGGAAAGACTAACCGAGAGCCGTCCCGCCGTCAAGATCCTTATAGACGCACAATTTCCATGTCGCATCCGAACAAGTCACGCCTTCGGAATCGCGATGACGCGCTTTTCCTGGAACGGTTGGGAAAAAGACAAGAAAAGGCTTGACAAGGCGCCGGGGGCATACCATCGTTGGCATGTGCTATCGTTGGCACGGCGAAAACCCGGGAGGCTGACGCGTCCGATGGCTTCGCTCAAACACATTGCTCAGGCCGCCGGGGTCTCGGTCCGGACGGTGAACCGGGCCCTCAAGAATGACGGCTACGTGGCTGAAAGTACGCGCAAGCGCGTGTTGCGGGCGGCCCGGCGTCTCAGCTACCGGCCCAACCTTTCCGCGCGGGCGCTGAAGACGGGACAGAGCCACGAGATCGGCGCCGTGATCGGTTCGGCGTCCCTGGACGAGCTGCACATGGAGAAGATGGCGGCCTTCGAAAGGACACTGCGCGCCGCGGGGTATTGCGTCCATGTCCTGTTCGGCCCTTCCAGAGTTGGCGACAAAGCGGAGGTTGGCGATCTGCTGGAGGCGCTCTTGGGCCGCCGGCCAGCCGCCGCGGCTCTGTTTCCTCAGTCAGGCATGCCGGTGGCCGACACGGTCCGGGATCTGCAGGGGGCGCGCGTTCCCTGCGTCGTTCTCGATCCCTGGGAGGACGTCGGCGTCGACTCCGTTCGGATCGACCGGCAGCAGGGGGTCTATGAAGCCGTCAAGCACATGGCCGGGCGAGGCCGCCATCGCGTGGCGTTCCTCGGAGGGGACCCCGATAAGGCTTGCGCGCGCCTGCCAGGTTACCAACGGGCCGTGCGGGAGCTGGGGCTTACGCCCATCCTCGTGCCGCCGCCAGGCGAATACACACCGGACGAGTACGCCTGGGGGCGTCGGAGCGCCGAAGCGTTTCTGGCGCTCAGCCCGCGGCCCGACGCAATCCAGACGTTCTCCGATGTGATGGCGATGGGGTTCCTGGCCGTCCTGCACGAGCGGGGGATTCGCGTCCCAGAGGAGGTCGCGGTGGCAGGATTCGATGACCGGCGGATTGCCTCATTCTGCTGGCCGCCTCTGACAACGGTGAGGCAGCCGAACGCGAAGGTGGGCGAGGCCGCCGCCGAGATCCTGCTGGCCAAGATTGAGGGAAGGCCGACGCCTGCCGGGGGCTGGTCGCGCTCCTTCCCGACAAGGCTCGTTATCCGCGAGTCCACGTAAGCCTTGCGAGGGATCGCTGAAGCCCCCGTCTGAGCGGAAGAGGAGAAGACAAGAGGCGGAAAGGACGCCAGCGCGCATGTGCGAACGTTGGCTGTCTGGCAACTTATCGCAAGAGGAGAAAGAACGATGCGAGAGAACAACGACTGGACAGACGTAACGCGTCCACGGAACGGGCCGCGCAAGAGCGCCAGTCAAAGGCGGGCGGCCTTCACGTTGATCGAGCTGCTCATCGTCGTGGCCATCATCGCGATTCTTGCCGCCATTGCGGTGCCGAACTTTCTGGAGGCCCAAGTGCGGTCGAAGGTTGCGCGAGTGAAGTCGGATATGCGGAGCGTGGCGACCGCCTGCGAGTCCTACTTGGTCGATCACAACACGTACCCCACCGAGCCCGACAACACGCGCCTGTTCCTGGAATACATCGCGCCCCTGAGCACGCCCGTTGCCTATCTGAGCTCGCTGGAACTCCGGGACCCGTTCACGCCCAAGACACCGACATGGGGGCCCGGCGCCAGCGACTTCCGCAGGACCTATTGCTACCTGACCTACCACGGCCCGTGGGGCCAGGGCATCGCCTGGCACCCGAAATGCTACATCATCACCAGCTTCGGGCCGGACATGGAGGCGAATCCGACG
>DATKZW010000188.1:0-6864 GCA_035527775.1 Sumerlaeia bacterium
CGCGAGGATATCGAGTCTTCCCGTATCGGGATCGGAGGCGACGCATGCCGTCGGGGCCCTGAAGGTCGTGACCGAGGCGGAATCCAAGTGCGTTCTGGAATGGCTTGATCTGCTTGTGACCTACCTGTCAGAGACGTCAAGCCAATCGTCGGGCGAAGCCGATCCGCTTGATCTGGCGCCCGAACCGACCCGGATCGGCTTGTCGGTCGAGGAGCGCGTGCGGGGCGAGATCGGGCGCTTCGTGTTGCTTCCGCCGAGGCGCGCCAACCGGAGCTCTGGTTGTTCGCCGTGTTTGATCGACTGCATTCTTGCTTTCATCGAGCGGTTCTTCTTCTTGGGGCTTTCCACGCAGATAGTCGCCATGGCTCTGGGCTTCGAACCGAGCTATTTCGCGAAGACGTTCAAGACTCACGTCAGGGAATCGATGACGAAACGTCTTCGGCGCGTGCGGCTTGAGCGGGCCAAAAGACTCCTGGAGAACCCGTATCTCTCGATCCTGGAAATCGCGGACCGCGCGGGCTTTTCCGATGCCTCGTATTTCGCGCGGGTGTTCCACCGCGAGTTCGCGGTGACTCCCACGCAATACCGAGATCTGCAGGTTGAGCCGTCCCGTGCGAGGATTCGCCGAGAGTGATAGGATTTCCCGGATTTTGCGGTTGCGTTGCGCCTGCCGCCGACCAAGGATGCGTACGGCGCACAAGGGGCGAGAGGCCATCGCGAGAGGGTCCCGATTAGGTTAGCCGGGCTCTTCGACGCTCTTCGCGGCCGACGCCGGCCGAAACGCCCCTGAGGGAAGGATTCCCCCGCCCTGTCGTCCCCCGGAGAGTGCATGCGGAGGAGGAAGCGATGATCGCGAGAACGATGGACTGCGCAGAACTCAGCCCGGTCAAAAGAAACGGGCCGGCGGTCCGCTCCTGGGTCGGCAACGGGGCCTTGTGGCTTGCGAGGGGCGGAGGCAAGGCCGCTGGCTGCTCGGTCCGCGCCATGCAGAAGACGAGCGGCGCGGTTGTGGGGATCGGCCGGAGAGCTGCCGAGGCGGCTCGAGAGCCGGGAAAGAGGCTAGCCAACGCTTTGCGCACGCCCACCACGGACCTGATCCCGACGAAGGTGACCGTCGGCGCCAGGTTGCGCACGCGTCGGCGCATCCGCCGCCTTCAAAAGGAGATAGACCTTCTCCGGAAGAGAATGGCGCCCAAACTCGCGTCTGCCCTGATGGAGGGACTGGCTAATCCCGCCGAGGACGAGCAGGTCGGTCAATGCCTGGCGGGGATCCGGACTCGAGAGCGAGAGATTGGTGATCTGAAGAGGAAACTGGCGCAGGAGGAAGCAAGAAAGGAAGCGCCGGTTCTCTCGAAACGCGCGAGAGGGGAGGTCCAGCCGACGCGAGCCACCCCAGCCCCAGCCGGGATCGAGCCGCACGCGCCGGCGGCCAAGACCGCGGTTGCGGCGCCCCAGGAGCGGGCGGACGAGACCCGGGTCGCCGGGCGACCCGAGGCCGTCGGCAAACCTTGGGTGTTGCCGGAAAAAGGAGCGCCGCCCGGCGAAACGCGCGTCGATGCGAAGCCTCGAACCGGCATCGTGGCGCCGACGCCGTCCGTGGAGGCAATGCAGGCGCCCAGTGCGAGAGCAGGCGAGAAGCCCGGCCGTGTGGGAATCTCCGCCGAGACTCCGGAGCGGGGCAAGACCACCGAGGCCACTTTAAGGCAGGAGATGCTGGGCGATGCCCAGTTTTCGCTGGCTTCCGAACGCCTTGCCTTCGAAGACGCCGTACGCGCGACGAGCGATGAAGATCCGGCCGTGCGAGAGGCGGCCGTGCGAAGTCTGGCATGGATGAAGAACCCCGCCGCGACGCGAGTCCTGATACTTCTGACCGAGGATCCCAGGCAGTCGGTCCGCACCCGAAGTCTGGAGGCCCTGCTTGGGCGGCAGGAAACAGGCCTGCTGCCCGTTTTCGCCTCGGCGACGAAGGACCGTAGCGCCAGAGTTCGCCTTGCGGCGTTGCGGGGACTCTACAAGCTCGACGAGGTGAACGCGACGCCGTACCTGATCGAAGCCTTGGCGGACCCGGATGCTCGGGTGCGCCGCCGAGCGGCGATGTGCCTGGCCTGGGCGGGCGCGCACGAGGCGGCGCCGAAACTGGTTTCCATGCTGGACGACCCGGATGCGGCCGTGCGAAAGGCCGTGATCGACGCCTTGGAGGCCGTGAGAAGCAAGCTCGCCGTTGGGCGGCTAATCGAGATGCTCGACGCGGAAGACATCGAGGCGAGGGAAGCGGCCCATCGGGTCCTGAAGAGCCTGACGGGCCAGCACATCGTTTTCAGCGCCGGGGCTTCGGCTGACACGCGGGCAAAAGGCCAGGCCAGGTGGCGGGCGTGGTGGGAAGCCAACAGAGCTTCCTTTTCCATAAGATAGCGAGAACAGCCGGCGGCTACATGCCGTCACATCAGCCGGCAAGCAGGGATGGGCGACTCCCCTCAAGACAAGGGTGGAGCATATCATCGAAAGGCGGAGAGGAACAATGGGCAAACTCGTGGGGGCAGTCCTCGTGGGCGTCGTCATAGGCGCCGCGGTCAGCGAGATTATCAGGAGACAGAAACCGGATCTTCACAGGGACCTGATCCAGAAGTGTAAGAACGGCTTGGGTGCGGTCAAGGATGCTTTCAAGGAAGGGTACGCGCAGGCTTCAGCGCCGGCGGAAGCCGCCCCTGAGTCCGTTCCCGCAAGCTGAGGCGCCACGAGATGACGGAAGACCGAGCCGCCCGGTGATCCGCCTCCCTCGGGCAAGGGGCCCGGCAACTGTTTCAAGGCGACGTTCCTTATTTCCCGGCAGGCGCGTTCCGGCCCGCCGCCTCTTCCGAGCGAACGGCGTTCTCCGTTCCGCGGGAGAGGGGCGGAGCGCGAGCGGCGCCGTCGGGAAGGGGGGAGCTTTTGGTGCAGAGGAAGCGCGTATGGCAGGGAAAAGGCCGCGACTTTTAGCCCTGGCAAACCAAAAGGGGGGGGTGGGCAAGACTACCATCGCCGTTAATCTTTCGTGCGCTTTGGCCGCCCGTGGCAAGACCGTGCTGCTTGTTGACGGCGATTCACAGGCCGCCGCTACGTCGTGGTTGATGGGGCCCGGCGAAGCGGATCCATCCTTGGCCGATGTTCTGATGGGAGAGCGGAGTGTGGAGGAAACGACGGTGGAGCTGTGGGAGAACTTGAGCCTCTTGCCCGCTTCCGGCCGCCTGGCGGTTGTGGAGAAGACCGTGGCGGCGGACCCCGGGCCCAAGCTGACACTGAAGACGGCCTTGGCGGACGTTCGGTGTGATTTCGTTCTCATGGATTGTCCGCCGAGTCTGGGGTTTCTGGCCGTGCAATCTCTGGCGGCCGCGAGCGAGGTGCTGGCGCCCCTTCAGACCGAGCCCATGGCGTTGCGCGGTCTGGCGAACCTGCAGCGTCTCGTGGGCGTGATTCGTGCGCGCTTTTCGCCCGGTCTCGACGTTTCGGGCATCATACCCACCATGTATGACTTCCGATTGCGGATATGCCGGGAGATTCTGTGGGGTCTGCGGGAGCGCTTCGGCAGCAAGGTTCTGCCCCCGATCCGGGCGGATGTAAGGCTGAAGGAAGCTCCGGCGCACCGACAACCGATCCAAAGGTTCGCTCCCTCATGTAGAGCGGCAATGGACTTCGAGCAGTTGGCGGATTGCATTCTCAGCGGGGGGAAGGAGGATCTGACTCGTGGCTAAGAGAGCCAGCCTACCCGACGACTATTTCTCTGAGGTGGTGGGGCCCACTCCCGAGAAGGGGTCTGCGCGGCCGTCGAAACGGAAAACGCGCCGAGTTTCGAGGCGCAAGGCCGGCGGAGCGGCGCCGAGGGTCGAGAGGAAGGGACGAGCGGGCCCGACACAGAAAGAGGCGCCGATGGAACAACGCCCCCGCGGCGTCGCCTCAAGCGCCGAGGAGCCGCTGCTCGGGGGGGAAGGGGTCTTCGAAGGGGCTGCCGCGCCGGAGGATTTGAAAGGCGCGGGATCGGTGGAGGCGGTTCTCGCCATCATCGCGGATCTCGAGGCGCAGCTGGAGTCAGCCTACGCCATGCGCGCGGCTTTGGAGCAGGACTTGGCCGGCGCGAAGGAGGAAGCGGTCCGGCTGCAACAGACGAACGAAGAACAGAAGCGGCGCATTCGCTATCTCGAGGCGAAGATCCCGGACTTGGAGGTGTTGAAGGAGGAACTGGAATTCGCCGAGCGTGAGAAGTCGCAAGCCCAGAAAGTGATCTCGGCCCAGAAGAGCGACATCGAAGCGAAGAACCGCGCGGTTGCCGAGCAGAGCGAGGCGGCGGCGAGCCTGAAGGTCGCTCTTCAAGAGGCAAAGGCGACCAACGCCCAGCTGGAGTGCGATCTCATGGAATTGGAGGAACGCAACGCCGAACTCCAAGACCTGAAGAAGAATCATGAGAAACTGTTGTCAGAAAACGGCCGAGTCGTGAAGCGGGCCGAGGAGCTGGAGTCCGAACTGGCGGCGGCGAGAGGCGACTTGGCGAACGCGGAGCAAGAGTTGGCCTCCGCCAAGGAGGCCGTCGCCCGATGGGAGGCGGATTGCGCGAACCACGCCAGGCGGAGCAAAGACTTGGAGCAAACCAACGAGGAACTTCGCATGCAGATTGCCTTGCTGGCGGAAGAGAACGGCCAGCTGCAGCCCAAAGTCGCGGCGTTGGAGAAGGAGTTGAGGGCCACGAAGATGGAGAAGGAGGAGCTCGACGCGGACTTGATTGCGGCGCGCAAGACGATGACAGACATCCATTCCGCGCTGGCGGGCGCCAAGGCCAGGTCTCACCGGTTCGGGACTCCGAGCTGAGCGCGAGCGGAGATCATGGTTTTCCGGCGCAGTGTAAGCAGACATCGCAGGCAGATGTTTCTGAATTTCAAAGGCGGGACGGGAAAGACGACTCTTTCGGCGGCCTATGGGCTGCAACTGGTGAAGATGGGACGCCGCGTGCTCTTCGTCGATCTCGACCCCCAAGGTCACCTGACAAAATGCCTGGGGATCAACGAATGGCAGTTTGATGCAACCCTGTTCCACGTGCTGACCCAGGATGTGCCGGTCGGCGACGTACTGAAGAAGGCGCCGGGTTTGGAGGCATTCGTTGTTCCCGCCGATATCTCCCTGTCAGCCGTGGATCTCTCTCTGGGCCCTCTGCCATACCGGGAATGGCGACTGGTCCACGCTCTCTCCTCCCTGACGGACGAGTTCGAGGTCGTCGTCCTCGACGCCTCGCCAACCATCAACCTTCTGAACCTGAACGCCGTTCTGGCGAGCAGAGATCTGATCGTTCCCGTGTTGCCGGATTCCCTGTCGCTGTTTGGCTTGCGGACTCTTATGAAGACCTTGGCCTCGATCGAGGCCGATTTCAGCCACCGGATCGAAAACATCGGGATTCTGCTGAACCGGTTCCTGCCCGACGACGCCAACTGCGAGGACGTGCGCAAGCGTCTCAAGCAGACCTATAGCGGGCGGGTGCTGGAAACCGTGATCCGCCACTGCTCCGAGCTGAGCCGGGAGCCGGCGCTCAACCGATTTGGGGCGCGCCTGAGTCTGTGCGAGGAGGCTTTGGCCGACTTCCGAGCCCTGATCCAGGAGATCGCTCCGCTACCCGGGACGGCAGACGGCGAAAAGGGAAGCAGAAAACCATGAACGGCAAGATGAAGAAAGCAAAGAACGACGTGGCTCTGGACAAGACTCCGCTCATCATCGGGCCGCGCTTGCCATGGGAGGTGCCCCTGCCAACCGGCCGAGGAACCAGCGAAGCCGCGAAGGCCGAACGGGCTCGCAGCGCGCGGCAGTTCGCCGAAGTCGGCAAGATCGACGTCCTGGCCAGGATCGCGGAGCTCCGGGAGGAAATGAACCGCGTCTACAGCGAGAGGCGACGAGCAATGCGGCGCGTAGAGGAACTCGAGACGCAATGCGCCGCATTGCGGAACCGTCTTGCCGACTCGAGAGAAAACGGCGAGGTCTCTGCGGAAAACAAGCCGGAGTGGGGGAAGGAACGCCTGGAGTTGCTCGACCAGATACTCGAACTGCAGGACCGTTGCCTGGCCGCGGAGTCCGAGCGGGATCGCGCGGTCTCGGAACTAGGGGTCGCACGGGCCGCGATGAGCGAGGTCACCAAGGCGCTGCGGTGGCGCAACAACGCGCCTTTCGGGGAGAATGAGGAGAAGGCGCCCGAGGAAAAAGGGCGAAGAAAGCCGAAATCGTCAAGACCATGCGACTGAGTGTCCCAAGCCGCGTCTTCCAACGAGGCGGGACGAGGGGCGCCCCGTTAGACAAGCAAACCGTTGTCATCGTGGGGCTCCCCAACACCGGCAAGAGTCAAGTCTTCGGGCGGCTCACCGGCGTCTATTCCCTCGTCGCAAACTATCCGCAAACCACGGTCGAAGAGAAACGAGCGACCTGCCGAATCGGCGGTCGCCTCTTCGAAGTGATCGACACGCCCAGCCTGCACTGTCTCTACATTCATTCCGAGGAAGAACTGGCCGTTCGGAACCTGCTGTACTCGGAACGTCCCGACATCCTCATCCAGTGCGTCGACGCCAATCGCCTCAAGCAATCCCTCACGCTCACCGCGGACCTCCTGGAACTGGGCGTCCCCATGGTCGTGTGCCTGAACGCTATGGACGAAATGGCCAGGGACGGCGTCTGGATCGACAGCGAAGCGCTGGAGCTGCAACTCGGCGTCCCCGTGGTCGAAACCATCGCCACCGAAGGGCGCGGCATCCCGGAGCTGAAAAAAGCGCTGGCGAACGCTCGCAAGGGAACGGGCAGGAAACGTTACGGCGACCTCATCGAGAGAGGCGTCGCGGACATCGCCCGCGTCCTCGAGGGCGA
>DATKZW010000189.1:0-3162 GCA_035527775.1 Sumerlaeia bacterium
CGGCACTCAGCTCTTCGGCATCACTCAGGACAACTACCTCGCCCAGTGCCTCGTCAACGGCAAGGACAAGGCCAAGATCCAACCGGGCCAGCAGGCTCGCGTCACGGTGATCACTCACAAAGAAATCACCGTTCCCGCCGAAATCGCGAAGGTCGCCCTTCTCCAGGACGCCAAGTCCCACGCCTACAAGATCTGGATCCGCCTCGAGAAGAACGATTCCTCTTTCACGAGCGGCCTCTTCGTTCGCGCCCACATCGAGCTCGAACGCAACGAAGGCGCGATCGTCGTCCCCGCGGAATACGTCAAGGAACGCGACAATCGCAGATTCGTGCAGGTGGTCAAGGACGGCGCCGTCTGCGACGCCTGGGTCACAACCGGCATTCGGCAGGGGACCGGGATCGAGCTCACCTCCGGGGTCGCGCCGGGAGATCTTCTCATCGCTTCTGAGAAGGTCATCGCCCGGGACCAGACCGTGGCGCCCGTTGAGACGAAGATGGAGTGACTCGATCCACGCCCGATCACGACGCGGGCGCCTCGGCCCTGCTCTGGGCGCGCAGTGTGGGCGTCTCGCTTGAGCGCCCGGGAGCGTCCTGCCACCCGAGAAAGTCGCCATGGAGATCTCCATCCAGCATCTGCGCAAGGTCTACCAGGACGGGAAAGTCGCTCTGGACGACTTCAACTGGGAAATGGACCGGGGCGTTTTCGGTCTTCTTGGGCCGAACGGCGCGGGGAAATCCACGCTCTTGGAAATCCTTTCCCTGAACCTCATGCCTACCGCGGGGAGAGTTCTCTGGCGCGGGGAGAGCATTCAGAAGCATCCCCATCGGTTTCGCCGCGCTCTCGGCTATCTGCCGCAGGTTTACGGCTTCTACCCCGAGCTGACCGCGAACCAGTTTCTCGAATACATGGCTCGACTCCACGGCCTCCATGGCCGGCGTCTGCGCCGCAGAATCGTCGAAGTTCTCGAGATGGTGAATCTTGGCGCCGAGCGCAAGCGCAAAGTGAAAACCCTCTCAGGCGGCATGCGCCAACGCCTGGCCATCGCACAGGCGTTGGCGCATTCTCCCGAGATCCTCGTGATCGACGAGCCGACCACCGGCCTCGATCCGGGCGAGCGCGTCGCCTTCCGCAATATGCTTTTCGATCTGGGCCGCTCGTGCGCGATCCTTCTCTCCACCCACATTGTCAAAGACGTCGAATTCTCCTGCCACCACATGACTATGCTTCACAGCGGCATTCAGCGCTTCACCGGACGGCCCGTCGATTTCATCACGCGCGTCGAGGGACGCGTCTTCGAAGTGACTGTCCCATTTCAGGACTTCGAGGAGTTCTCGAAAAGCCACGGCGTGATAGCCATTCAGGAACGGCGCGAGGAGATCGACGTGCGCTTCATTGCTCCCGAGAAGGAATCGGGCGCCGTGCGACTCCGGAGCGGCCATTTGCCGCGGCCGGTCGGGGCCAATCTGGAAGACGCCTACGTGGACTTCATCCGCGAACTCCAGGAGGAAGAGCGACTTGTCGAGGACGGGGAAACACGCCGGGTCGGCTGAGGGCGCAGGAATGTCCAGCGCGATGCCGCGGGGGCTGGGGAGAAAACTCGGCCGTCTTCTGGCGAGAACACTGCCTTTCAAATGGGTCGACGCCTTGAGCCAGTTCTGGGTGCAGACCCGTCTGCTCTTTTCCCGTTCCATCCTCCTTATGGTCGTCGCGATGTTCGCGCTCTTCGCCTGGGCATCTATCGCCCAACAGATATCCGATGAGAGCCGGGCCCTCGTCCTCCTCGTTCTCCAGACCGCCGTCCTCTCCATTCTCCTTCACATGAACCTCTGGGAGACGGAGCGCGAAGCGCGCACCTTCGAACTCCTCATCATGCGCGTTCCGAGCGTCCATCGCCTGATCTGGCTCAAGCTGCGAGTCAGCTTGTTCTGGACGCTCGTTCTTCCCCTTCCCTTTTTCGCCGCCTTTTCCTGGTTCGTCTCCATTCCGCTCACGCGATGCGCCATCTACCTGCTTTTCATTCAGGCGCTGGCCGTCTTCATCGCCTTGCAGACCTGCGTCGTCGCCTCTTTCGTCCACCGCGGATTGCCGACGGGCATCATCGTTGCCGTTCTCTTCTGGATCCTCGCCGGGATTACTGAAGAGGCGCCTCTGCCGTACAAGGACTTCTATCGACCCCTAATCAACCCGTTCGGAAAGCAGTTCGACGCGGTCTCTCTGCTCCAGCAGGTGAAGGTCCTTGCCGTGAACCGCGGCGTTCTGTTGGCCGCCGCGGCGTGCTTCTATTGGTGGCTCCACGAGCGGCTCAAGAAGACGGAGAAGTGGATCCTCTGAGAGAAAGGGCTGGATCCCCAGGTTCGAGACGCGAAATCCGGAGCCCGAGACAACGTCGCATGACCGAAATCCGAATCCCGGATCGTTCGGGAAAAGAGCATGGTTCGGCATTGAGCTTTGACCGGTTCGTCCACAATCCGGTCAAGGTCAGCATGCTGTTTCTCGCCTTGGCGCTGATGGGGGGTCTCTCCTATCGCAAGCTGCCCCTTAACTTGTTTCCCGACGTTCAGACTCCGCGCATCACGCTGGTTGCGAAGACGAAAGGACTCACTCCCGAGGAGACGGAAAGACAACTGACCCGCGACTTCGAGCGCCAACTGGCGTCCATCAAAGGCGTCGCCAGCGTCACGACCTTCTCTCGCGAAGACAGCATCGTCGCGCACCTCGATTTCCACTGGGACCAGGACATGGAGTTCGCCTACCTCGACGTGAAGAAAAACGTCGGCCTCCTCGAAGCCGACGAGAAGGTCGAGAAGATCGACGTGTATCGCTTCGATCCCAACTCCGCCCCGCTCATGACCCTCGCCTTCACTCCCCTGGAGCCCCAATCTCCCCCGGAAGCCAGCGAATCTTCTGCTTGGGCCGCATCGTCCCCAAACCTTCATCCCTCGTTCTTGTCTCCGGGTTGGCCCGCCGTTGACCGCGTCCAGATCACCAGTTTCGTGGAGAACTCCTTGAGACCGAAACTGGAGACCATCGAGGGCGTCGCCTACGTCAAAGCGAACGGGACGAGCCGACGAGAGGTGACCGTTCTGGTCAATGAAGACGCCATGGCGCGCTACGACCTCACTACGGACAAAATCGTGCAGGCCATCCGCAACTACAGCGCCT
>DATKZW010000190.1:0-6005 GCA_035527775.1 Sumerlaeia bacterium
CGTCGGATGTGGTGCTCCTGTTGCTCGCGGCTCAGCATGGTGAAATAGGCGCACCAGCCCCCCATGCGCACGCGGAGAGACTTGTGCCGCTCGGGCTCGCGCTGCGCCGCGCGCAACTCTTCCACGTCGGCGACCGTCAGCGTCATCATCGCGCCGCCCGTATCCACGAAGGCGCGCACCAACGCCGTCATCCGATCCGTGCCGGCGTTGCCCTCGACGAGGGCCTTCGACACGCGCAGATCGAGCGGGCCGCCCGCGGGGAGATTCGCGCGATGCATCTTCGAGTAGGAAAGGATCGCCGCGGGGATGCCCTGCGCGTCTCGCCCGAGGGCGGGCGAGAAGTTCGAGGAGACCGCCTCGCCCGACAAACGCCCGTCAGGCGACGCGCCGAGACCCTGGCCGATGCCGATGTACCAAGAGAAAGTCCCGACGCCGCATGGGAACTCGACCAGCGGCTCGCGCGCCTTGGCGTGGCGCTGCACCGTCTCCGTGAACGCATCGATCACGGCGCGCCCGACGGAGTCCGCCTTCTCCTCGTCGTTGCCGTACTTCGGCGCGGCCAGGAGCTTCGCCCTCAGGGGTTCATCGTTCTCGAAGTTGGCGTCCAAGGCGTCGCACAACTCCGCCATGGTCGCTTCGCCGTCTTCGAAAACCACGGTCTTGATGGCCGTAAGCGAATCGATGGCGTGGGCCGCGCTTTCCGCCAGCAGAGCGTACGTGCGGAACTTCGCGCCCCCCGCCGTCATGTCCCGGCGCGAGGAGATGGCGCCGTCTATCAGCGCGCTGAGCAAAGGCACAGGCGCCACGGCGCTGCGGTCGTTGAGCGTCTCGCCCACGTGTCGCACAACGCGTCCCACCATCGCGTCGAGCTGGGTGAGAAACGCTTGCCAGACTTCGTCGAAGGAGGCGAACCCGCGGGGATCTCCCGTGTCGATTCCATGACGGAACTCCGGATCCTCCGGCGCCGCGCCGTCCTGCGTGACGCGCGAGCGCCCCCGGTTCAGCGCCCACTCCAGACACAGCATCAGGCTCAGGCGCATGAATCGAAAATCGGTTCGTCCTGGAATGATGATTTCCCAGCAACCGTCGTTCGTGTAATCGCGAGCGTCGGGCGTTGGAATCCCAAAGCGCTCCAGCGCCGGAATGATCGCCTCGTCGTTGAAAATGGCGGGCATTCCGCCGCCCCGTTTGAGAACCTCGCAGGCGCGGCGCAGAACGTCCTCGGGCGATTCGCGGTGAACGCGCAGCGTGAGCAGCGGATTCGTCATCTGGTTGCGTTCGTAGCTGCGGAGAAGAAGAAACGTGAGCGGATTCGTCCCGTCGGCGTTCTCCGGCGTTCGGCCGCCGATGACGATGTTCTGCAACCAGTGATTCGTCGCGTCCAGCCGATCTCGTCTGGTGCCGAACTGCGAAGAAGTCCGATGGCGCGTCCGCTCCTGTGGCCGGCTGTCCTCCTCGCGGCGGTTTTCCGGGCGCTGGTCGTCGGTGGTCTTGGCTCGCTCGTTGAATTTCAGGCAGAAGCAGTCGACCAGCTCGGCGGCGCGCTCCATCGCAATGCGACCGGCCCGCAGGTCCGCCTCAAGATAAGGCCACACGTACTGGTCCAGCCGCCCCATGGCGTTGCCGTTGAGAGTCGAGTGGAAGATCATGTGGAGAAGCCACACCGACTGGAGCGCTTGCCAGAAAGTCCCCGCCGGTCCCGCCGGCGCTTCGCGCAGATTCGCCGCCATCCCGCGCAGTTCCGCCCGGCGCGGGTCCGTGGGCGCCCGCTGCGCTTCTTCTTCGCAGCGGTCGGCGAGGCGTTCGGCGAATCCCGCCACGGCGTTCAGAGCGATCGCGACGGAGTCGAGGAAGGCCGTCTCGTCGACGTTTCGGGCGCGCGGGCGCTGATCCTCGGCGTCGGCCCGGATGCCTCGCAGACCCTTGGCGAGCAGTTGTGGATAGTCCGGAACGATGTGGCCGAAGCACCCGATGCCCAGCCCCTTCTCCGCGGCGGTCACGCGTTCCTCATCGGTCAGATAGTCGGGGAATCCGCCCTCGGCGTGGAGGCGCGGCTCTTCGAGCGTCATCGATCCGGCAAAGAGCTGCCCCCGCCAGAGGTCCGTCGGCATCCGAGAGAGCTTCAGCGCAATCGCTCGCGCTTTGCGGACCGCCAGAGGCTCGCCCATGACCCGCTCGTCGATCCGTTCCGGGCAGTCCCACTCGACGGGCGGGCGCTCCATGGCTTCCCGGACGCGGCGGCGCAGGTCCGCGACGCGGGGCGTGTCGGCGAAGTCGCCGGATCGGATGGTCTCTGGTAACGCCGCCTGACTCATGACGCCGCGAGTTCTCCTTCCCCTGCAACGGAGCGACTCCCGACGGATCGTCGGCACAACCGTGCCGCCTCGCCTCACGTCGCCGGGCGCGTCCGCCCGCGAGCCCACTCTCTTCGTTCCTTGATCTCGCGCTCCATGAGACGTGACAGGGGGACGGTTTCTTCAAGGGCTTTCAGGATGTGACCCGTGGCCAGCTCGGTTCGCTCAGAAAAGGCGTCGAACATGGCCGATATGATGGCTTGCTCGATCTCCGACCCGCTGAAGCCCGTCGAAGCGGCCGCCAGTTCGTCGATCCGGTAGTTCTCGGGCGGGCGGCTGCGCTTCTTGAGGTGAATGCGGAAGATGTGGGCGCGCTCGTTGGGGTTGGGAAGGTCGACGAAGAAAATCTCGTCGAAGCGTCCCTTTCGGAGAAGCTCCGGGGGGAGGACGCTGACGTTGTTGGCGGTGGCGATGACGAAGACGGCCGATTCCTTCTCCTGGAGCCAGGTCAGGATCGTGCCGAAAACGCGAGCGGTGGTTCCCGAATCGCTGAACGAGGAGGATTCCAAGCCGCTGAAGCCCTTGTCGATCTCGTCGATCCAGAGAACCACGGGCTGCACGGACTCGGCCAGTTGTATGGCGTTGCGCACGTTCTGCTCGCTGCTGCCGACCAGGCTGCTGAAGAGGCGACCCATGTCCAATCGCAGAAGAGGAAGCTGCCACAGGTTCGGCACGGCTTTGGCGCAAAGACTCTTGCCGCAGCCTTGAACGCCGAGAATCAGAACGCCCTTGGGCGCCGGAAGGCCAAACGCCCGCGCCTGGTCGGTGAAAGCCAACCGGCGTTTCGCGATCCAGTCCTTCAGGCGATCCAAGCCACCCACGTTCTGGATTTCTTCCTGGACCCGGATGTACTCCAGAAGCCCGGTCTTTCGGATGATCTGCTCCTTCTCGGAGTAAATCAGGGGAACTTCTTCCTTCGAGAGACGTCCGGCGGTGACGAGGGTCTTGGCAAAGACGTTTTCCGCTTCGTTCAGCGTGAGGCCTATCGCGGCCTTGATCATCGCCTCCTCGCCGCCGTCCGAGAGTTCCACGCTGAGATTCGGATTGCCCGCCAGGTCCGCGGCAATGCCCTTCAGAAGCTGGCTCAGCTGCTCGGCCGTGGGGAGGGGGAAGTCGACGATGGTGATCTCTTTCTCGAGTTCGGGCGGGATCTCGACGAGGGGAGAAAGAAGGACGACGCTCGTGTAGCTCGAGCGGAGTTGCTCGCACAGGTCGCGCAGCCCGCGCGTGATGGCGGACTCCTTGATGAAGGGGTGGAAGTCCTGGAGAACGTAGATCGAGGGGTCGCTCTGAGTCATGATCTCGCGTAGCGCCATCAGAGGGTCCTTGGTCCCCTTTTTCCCCTCGACCCGCGGATCGAGTCCCCCGCGCACCTGGCGGATCCCCTCGTTAATGGTCCAGGCATAGAGGCGTTTGCCGAGTTGGTTGCTGATGAGCTCGATCTCGCGCATCACGCGTCCCTCTTCCCAGGAATTGACGTAGATCAAGGGATAACGGGCGCGAATCAGCGTCTCGATCGGACCGTAGTTGTTGAGGCGACGGCGAGCGGGCTTCTTCATGGCGCGGCGGTCTCCCGAAATGGGTCCTCCCCCCTCAGACTCGGAGACCGAGGATATCCTTTGTAGTCCTTTCCGAACTCGCGGTCAAGACACGGATCGGGGCCGGGCGTTCGCCGGGCTTACGCCTCGTCCCGTTCCCACGGATCCCAGTCCTGCACGACGAGCCTTTCGCGGCGCCGTTTGCGGATGTAGGCGGCGATGAAAAGCAGAACGATGAGGCCCCACAGGAGGGTGCTGCTG
Organism: Sumerlaeia bacterium; assembly: GCA_035527775.1. Taxonomy (GTDB): domain Bacteria; phylum Sumerlaeota; class Sumerlaeia; order UBA8349; family UBA8349; genus DATKZW01. The sequence continues at coordinate 4,154 of DATKZW010000190.1, forward strand.
CTGAGAATGAGGAACCAGTTCTGAACGCCCCTGGATTTGTGATGCCAGCGCATTTCAACCTCGTCGACGATCTCGCCGTCGCTGAGACGAGCGAGTATCGTCTTGGCGCGTTCCGGGTCCTGCGTGATGAACCGGAAGAAGGCCTCGGCGTTGTCGAAGCCCAGAATCTTCGTGGCCGTGAACTGTGTGAAGGACTCGCTTTGGGCGTACGCGAGCGGGGCTTTGGGTCCCTCGGACGGGAACGAGGCGATGAGACTTCTCATCGGAAGGAGGCGGCCGAAAAGCTGGGCCCAGGCCAAGCGAATCGTCGACGACTCGGATTGCGGACCGGCCAGGATCTGGGCGAGTCCCTCGTGCAGCCACATCGGGACGCGCGCCTCTCCTTCAGCCGCCCAACCCAGAAGAAGATGCACCATCTCATGGTCAATGGTGCGTTTGCGCTCGACCGCCCCCGCGGGCCGCAGAAGCTCGGTGTTGAGGACGATCACCCCCTTGTCGGGGAACGCCACGGCCATTGCGGTGTCCGCTCTTCTCTCGCTCACGCGCTCGAAATCGGCCCCGTCCGGGCTGACGCGGACAACCATCTTCCCAGTCCCCGGCGGGCGGGACCGCAGACCCGGCGCGAGACGCTCGAGCGCCCCCTCGCAAAGATTGGCGTAGAACTCCAGGTTGGGAACCCCCGGGGGCGGGGAGACCACTCGGAAATGAGGGCTCTCGTAAAGAGTCCTGACTGTTTCGCCCTTGTCATCGAATGCCTCGCCCGATGCCGCGAGAAGATGCGCCGTCCCCACGAGCATGGACCCCAGCGCCATCAGAATTGCACACGCTCTCCCCCGGCCCCCGAGACATCGTCCGAGGCGCGGGGGCGCGAAGGACTCGAGGATGAAAGCCTGGGGCGATCTCGGGCGGGCAGTCATCAGCGCGTCTCGCTTGCGCTCGGCGGACTCTTCCCTCGTTTCAGAGTGCTCAGGATTCTCAGACCCGCGCGCATCTTCGCCCGAAAATCGGACCAGCCGCGAAGCTGCGCGAGCTCTTTGATCAAACGCCTGGGCCGCATGTAGAAGGCGCGCATGGCGCGCGCTTGCGCCTGCACGAGCTCCTCGGGGCTCAGTTCGCCCGCCCGGAGGACGGCCGATCCCTCCTCCTCGTAGTCCTCCCAATCCCGGCTCGTGAGCCATCCCCTCTCGAGCGCTTCTTCGTAAAGATCCGTGCCGGGAAAAGGCGTGGCGACGTGGAAATTCACATAGTCAGGATCCAGGCGTCGAGCGAACCGGATCGATTCCTCGACCGTCTCGGCGGTCTCTCCCGGCAGGCCAAAGATGAAATAGGCCATAGAGAGAATCCCCGCTTGGCGCGTCAGGCGGATGGCGCGCTCGCTCTGCTCGATGGAGATGCCCTTGCGCGATCTGGAGAGAATATCCGGCGATGCGGACTCGACGCCATAGGAGACCAGGCGACACCCCGCGTCTTTCATGAGCCCGAGCGTATCGGCGTCGACCGCGTCGACGCGGCTGTTGCAGATCCATTCGAGCGGTGGGCGCAGGTCTCGCATTCCCGCGAAGAGACCTCGCGCCCAGTCGCGGTCCAGCGTGAGAGAATCGGTCATGAAAACGATGTGTCGGATGCCGAATCCGCGCTGGAGAATCTCCACTTCCCCGAGCACGTTCTCGACCGACCGGAGCCGAACGCGGCGTCCCCAGACTTTGCCAGCCCGGCAGAACGCGCACGGCCAGGGACAACCGCGGCACGGAATGACGGTGGCAAAAGGGCGATTCGCGAAGAAAGGCATCCGGTAAGCGTGATTCGGAAGTAGATGGCGCGCGGGCAGTGGGAGCTCATTCAGGTTGGCAAT
>DATKZW010000191.1:0-2273 GCA_035527775.1 Sumerlaeia bacterium
GCTTTTTCCGCCAGAATGCTCTTCGACTTCGGGCGAAGAGGTTGCCCAGACCGACTGGGGAGGGGATGGTCATGAGTAAATGGTCTTCTGTGTTGCTTGTCTTGAGCGCTTTTCCATTGCTGGCCGGGTGTTCCGCGATGCGTCCGGGAACGGGAGCCAAGGCGCTCGGAATCGCGGAGAAGGGGAGATCCCGCTTTCGGATTGTCGTGTCTCGAGACGGATCGCCGTCCACGCAACACGCCGCCAAGGAACTCCAAGGGTTTCTAAAGGAGATGACCGGCGCCGAACTGCCGATCGTCGACGACGGGACGCCGATGGGCGAGCACGAGATCATCCTCGGAAAGAACGCCCGTCTGCGCCGGTTGGGAATCGAGGTGGATTTCAAGAAACTGGGCAACGAGGGATACGTCATCCGAACCGCGGGGCCTCATTTGGTCATCGCGGGAGGAGACCTTCGCGGGAATCTCTACGGGGTCTACGGGTTGCTCGAGGACCACCTCGGATGCCGATGGTTCACGCCGTCGGTCAGCCGCATCCCGAAATGCGACCGGCTTGAGATTCCCCCCATCGACGAAACGCGCGTGCCCGCCCTCGAGTATCGCGACGCCTCCGTGCGCGACTGTTTCGATCCGGACTGGTCGGCGCGCAATCGCGTGAACGCACGCGGCGAGGAGCGGCACGGCGGAAAAGTCATCTACCATGGCTTCGTGCACACGTTCCACCGGTACATTCCTGCGTACGAGCATTTCGACGAGCATCCCGAGTACTTCTCCGAGGTGGACGGGAAGCGATTGCGAGGCGGCGCGCAGCTCTGCATGACCAACGAAGGCGTGACGCGCCTGATGATCGAGAAGGTGCGCCAAGCCATGCGCGAGCATCCCGAGGCGACCATCTTCTCCGTCTCGCAGAACGATTGCGGCGGATACTGCCAGTGCGCCGACTGCCGAGCGGTCGCCGAGCGCGAAGAGTCGCAGATGGGGCCGCTTCTTCACTTCGTGAACCGCGTGGCCGAGGCGCTGGAGGATGAGTTCCCGAACAACGCCGTCGACACCCTCGCTTACCAGTGGAGCCGAAAGCCGCCGAAGCACGCGCGCCCGAGGCGCAACGTGATCATCCGCTTGTGCAGCATCGAGTGCTGCTTCTCGCATCCCCTCGCCACGTGCGACAGCGGGCAGAATCGCACCTTCGTCCGCGACATCCAGGAATGGGCCAAGATCTGCGACCGCCTCTGGGTCTGGGACTATACGACCTCCTTCGCCAAGTACTTGACCCCTTTCCCCAATCGCCACGTCCTCGACGCGAATATCCGTTTCTTCGTTGAGAACAGCGTGACGGGGATCTTTGAAGAGGACGTTTACAACACCCTCAACAGCGAGATGGCGAGTCTGGACGGCTACATGATGGCGAAGTTTCTCTGGGACCCCAACTACGGCCGCGACCGCGCCGAGAACGAGTTTCTCGAAGGCGTTTACGGCGCCGCGGCGCCCTACATTCGCAGGTATCTCGATCTGCTCGAGCGACGAGTCGTCGAGCACAACATCCACATGGGGGTCGCCGAGAATCCCGGAACGGCCGTCTTGACCGACGAGCTGCTCGAGGAAGCGGACAGACTTTGGGATCAAGCGGAAGCGGCCGTCGCCTATCGTTCGGAGGAGCTCGAGCGGGTGCGGACCGCCCGTCTCACCGTGGATTACGCCGTCATCGAACGGGCGAACACGGGCGGCTCAGGGGGATGGATTCCGGATTATGAGAATCTCGTTCTCAAACCGAATCTCGCGTTGCGGGCGCGGATGCAGCGTTTCTTCGAGCGGCTGGAGAAAGCGGGCGTCACGCGCCTGCGCGAGGGCGGGATGCCGCCCGAGGAGTACCGAAAGGGGTGCGAGCGCCTGCTCGGAAACGAGCGGCAACTGACGCTCGTGGAACCGGCGTCGACGGGCAAGCTGCAGCCCGGTCTGAAGTACGCCTCTTACGAAGGCAACTGCGTCAGCGCGGCGGAGGGGGCGAGCGCCAAGTTGCTGCGGTCAGGCGTCGCGAAGACGATCGACATCACCTTGCGCGGGGGCGACGTCGGCTATTCGCTCCTCTTCTCCGGGTACATCGAGGTCCCGAAGGACGGCATTTACACCTTCGCCATGACGTCCGACGACGGGGGGTATCTTTCGGTCGCGGGTCAGGAGGTCGTGTCCACTCGCCATTCGCTCCACTGGGGCATCCAGAAGCAAGCCTTTGTCGCGCTCAAGGCCGGCAGGCATCCCATCGAGGTCGCGTGGTTC
>DATKZW010000192.1:0-13782 GCA_035527775.1 Sumerlaeia bacterium
CGAGGCGACGCCCGAAATCGGCACCGCCCACTGCTGGTGGCTGCCGGGCGTCGAGGCCGAGGTCGAGTGCGTCGCGAACCTCGTCCGCGCGCTCAAACTGACGCGCAAGGTGACCGGGCTCGACGCGATTCATCCGAAGCAGGTCAGGTACCTTGTCGAGATCGGCGAGATCCTAACGGGGGAGCCGCGGAGCACGCGTTACCTGAGCGGGTCGCAGTGCATGACGCCGCCGCTCATTCTCGGCAACCGGGCGGCGGAGGAAATGCTCGAGCGACGGAACTGCGGCGTTCCCGTCTACTTCGTGGCAACCATGACGATGCTCGGGGTCTCCTCGCCGATCACGCGTTGGGGTTCGGTCGTTGCCGGCGCCGCCGAGATTCTCGGCGGCATGGTGGCGGCGCACGCCGTGTGTCCCGAGGGTCGGATAACGGGCGGGGCCTTCGTGGTCTCTGCCGACATGAAGGGCGGTCACATGACGATGGCGGCGCCGGAGATCGCTTGGGTCAACGCGGCCATCTGTGAATTGTTCGATCGTCGCCTGGGCGGTCGCGTGAGCGCCGGCACCCAGTACGCTCCGTGCGCCCAGGTTCCCGGCCTTCAAGCGACCTACGAGAACTACTTCCTGGCCTGCGCGGCCGCGCGGACCGAGGGCCGTCCGCCTGAATATGCGGGCAGAGGATTGCTCGCCAACGGCGCGGTTGGCTGCCCCGAACAGCTCATGCTGGACATCGAGGCCGCCGCCGCCCTCCAAAGCGTCGATAGACCTGCTCCCATGAACGACGATTCGCTCGCGTTGGACGTCCTGCGCGAGATCATCTTGGGGCCGGGGCGCACGTTTCTGGACCACGAGCATACGGCGCGGCGCTGGCGCGACCGATGGGCGCCCCGATTGTTTCTCTGGGACCCTCCCGGTCCCGGCAGCCCCCATCGCGATGGTTCCGAACGGAGCATCCTCGAGAGGGCGCATGAGATGTGGCGGGACAACCTCGAGCGCTACGAGCCGCCCGAATGGCCGAGCGACGTCATCAAGGCGCTGGACGGCGTTGAAGCAAGGGCTCGTCACGATCTGCTCGGCGGCTAGCCGCGCAAGCGTCCCCCAAAGCCTTGGAGGCAATCTGCACGGCGCCCCGCTCTCCGCCGCCCTGCCTGTTCCGGGAATGCGTCCTGCCGGCCTATCAGCGGCGTTGAGATCAGCAGACGGAACCGCGAGAAAAGAGAAGAAGGAGGGCGCTCGACCGTGCCAACTGAGCGGAATGCCATCGGGATCGTCGTTCCTCACACTCACTGGGATCGGGAGTGGCGGTATCCGATCTGGAGAACCCGGGTCCTGCTGGTCGAGTTCATGGACCAACTTCTGGACGTTCTCGACGGAGACCCCGAGTACCGCTGCTTCGTGATGGACGGACAGAGCATCGTCGCGGAGGACTATCTCGAGGTTCGTCCCGAGAACGAAACGCGTCTAAGGCGCCACATCGAATCGGGCCGCATCGCCCTCGGTCCTTGGTACACGCTGCCGGATCTCTACCCGGTGGACGGAGAGTGCTTGATCCGCAACCTTCTGAAGGGCATACGTTACGCCGAATCCCTCGGCCGTTGTATGCGCGTCGGTTATAACTCCTTCGGATGGGGCCAGACGGCTCAGTTTCCTCAGATCTACGCAGGCTTTGGAATCTCCTTTGCCATTGCGGCAAAGCGGGTTTCGACGGAACGAGCGCCGGAGTGCGAGTTCCTCTGGGAAGCGCCCGACGGCACGCGCATTCTGACGAGCCGGCTCGGCGATGCGGCGCGGGCGAATTTCTTCTTCAACGCCTATATCCCGATCCGCTTTGGAGTGGATTACATGAGTGCCGAGTACCGCTATGATCCCGCGCTGCCCGGCCGCGCCGCCTACCATGAAGCCGACCCCGAGAACTGCCACAAAGACCATTTCCTGATCGAGAGCGCGGGAGGATACCACGCCGATCGAGTCGAATCCTCGGTCCGCAAAGCATGGTCCGGCATGGCGGAGACAACGGTCCCAGACTGCCGTCTATTGATGGACGGCTCCGACTTCACAACGCCCCAGCCGATCCTGAGTCGCATCATTCGAGACGCGAACCAAACCCTCGACGACATCCGCCTCGTGCACGGCACGCTGGAAGAGTACGCGGAGGAGTTGGAAAGACGCGTGGATCGGGATCGCCTCCGCGTTGTCCGCGGCGAGATGCGCGACGGACCGGCGTGCGACTGCTCGGCCAACGCCCTCGCCGTCCGCGCTCCAATCAAGCAGCTAAACAAGCGCGCGCAGAACGCGCTGATACGACGGGCCGAGCCGTTGGCCGCCGTTCTGGACTGGATCGGGCGCACGGAAAATCCCAACAAGAACGACGCAAAGTGGCCCGAGTCGTTCTTCAACATCGCCTGGACGCACATGCTCCAGTCGCATCCCCATGATTCCATCAACGGGGTGACGCAGGACAAGACCGCGGATGACACGATGAATCGCCTCCGGCAGGCCGTGGAGATCGCCGAGGTCGTCCATGAAAAGACGGTCGCCAGTCTGATTCGGAGGATCGATTTCTCCCGCTGGAGCGGAGAAGATGTGTTGCTTCTCGTGGTAAACTCCCGGCCGCAGCCCGTCGCCGAGCCGATTGCCGCCTGCGTGGACGTTCCGCGCGAAAGGGGAATCTGGAGCTTCATCACGCGCGACCTCGACGGCAAGGAACGCGCGGTTCAGCATCGTTCCCGAAAAGAAACGACCGTGCCCGTGCACGACCTCGAAACGCGTCCCTGGCCCTACGAAATCGATCGGCACGTCGTGTGGATCGATCCGGGCGAGATTCCCGCGGGCGGGTACAAGGTCCTGCGCCTGGAGCCCGCCGAGCGTTTTGATCGACGAGGCGAGTGGTGGCCCCTCATGCGTCGAAGCGAGGGCTGCGACATCGCCGTCGCCAACCACGTTCTGCAAAACGAACGCGTGCGCGTCGAAGTCGAACCGGCGGGGACTCTCGCCGTGACGGACCGCGCAACAGGGCGGACCGAGCGCGGGCTTCTGGAATTCGAAGACGCCGGGGACGTGGGAGATTACTGGGCTTACTACCCGCCGTACGAAAACCGGATCCAAACGAGTCGCGGTCAGCCGGCGCGAGTCTGGCTCGTTGAGAACGGTCCCTTGGCCGCCACACTGGCGATTCAACTGCGGATGGAAGTCCCGGCTCGGGCCTCAAGGCCCGTGGCCGGCGTGCGCGGGGAAAGCGGTCGAAGCGCCGAGACGGTTCCGCTGGAGATCGCGTCGTTCATCACGCTGCGCCGAGGCGCGCGACGCGTGGACATTCGGACCGAAGTCCGAAACCGCTCGGAGGATCATCGCCTCCGCGTTCTCTTTCCCTTGAGCATTCGGGCGGACCACTCTCACGCCTCGGGCCATTTCACCGTCGACGAGCGCCCGGTTGTTCCTCCGAGGGATGAATCCGGCCGCTTCTACCCGGAAATGCAGACTCTTCCGACGCAAGACTTCGTGGACATCAGCGACGGTCGTTATGGCGTCGCGCTTGTCCACAACGGGTTTACGGAGTACGAAGCGACCCGCTCGGAGGAAGGAACGCGCCTAGCCTTGACGTTGTTTCGCAGCGTGCGAAACATCATCTGCACCGAGCACCGATCTTCCGGAGTCTTTCCCCAGCAAAAGGGCGGGCAGCTTCTTGAGGACTTGACCTTCGATTACGCCATCGTGCTCCATGAAGGCGACTGGTCCCATGGGCGGATCTACCGGGCGGCGGCGGCGCTCAACGTTCCGCCCGCGGTTTTCCAGGTCGCCGCATCGCATTCCGCCAGTCTTCCCCCAATGGCGAGCCTCTTCTCCGTCGAGCCCGAGAACCTGATCCTTTCCGCTTTCAAGAAGGCGCACGATCGCGACACCTTCATTGTGCGAGTCTTCAACCCCACTCCGGAGACGATTGAAGGCCGGGTCCGCTTCCCAGCGGCGCCGCGTCGCGCCTGGCTCACGAACCTGAACGAGGAGCGGGAAAAGGAACTCACTGTGGAGGGAGCGACGAGGGATCTGTCGCTTGAAGTGGCGCCTGGGAAGATCGTCACTGCCGAAGTGGAGCCGTGATCGAATCGGAAAATGCGAAGAGCAGCCGCAGAAGCCCCGCCGCCCCCATGTTGCGGGACGCGGGCGTCGCATGCAGGGGCTTGTTCTTCGCGGGAAAAGGAAAGGCCCCACCGTGGGGGCGGGGCCGGTGGCTTCACGCTCGAGTGTAAGAGTCAGCAGGGGCGCACGTTTCTCGCCTGCGGTCCCTTCTGGCCTTGCCCAACCTCATACTCGACTTTCTGGCCTTCCCGAAGGGTCCGGTAGCCTTCGGCTTCGATGCTCGAGTGATGGACGAACAGATCGTCGCCCCCGTCGTCCGGCTGGATGAAACCGAATCCCTTCTTCTCGTTAAACCACTTTACTGTGCCTGTACTCATGCTGTTCTCCCTTGGGCCACACAGCGCCCCTCGCGTGAATTCCCTCGTCTTTTACTGGAAGCACATCCCCCAGGGGCAAAGACTTGCCCGCCAAAAGACAAGGCACTTAAATCAGGGGAAAACACAGGCGTCAAGGCTTTTCTCGGTCGTTTTTTCTGCCCGTCGCACGACTCCGCCATGAGGCCGTCGAAGTCGCGGCCGAGGGCAATGCGGCCTTTGGCGGCGTTGGGGCTTTCATCAATGTCGGCAATTGCCGTCCGAACCCCTTGCCAAGGCGTGGACCTGGGCGAGGCTGCGCTGGTCGCAGTATAGAATGGCGGGATGAAGGGCGCGGCCCGCGGCGTCGAGGGCCACGACGGTCGGGAACGGCACGCCCGTCCCGACGGCGTCGATTTCACGGGGCGCCATCCGCGCTTCGCTACAGGCTTGACGCAAAGAGTCCACGACGCCTCGCCACCAGACTTCGGGATCGCACTGAGCCCAACCGGGCCGCGGAGAATCGACCCGGCACGGAGAATGGCCAAGCCCCAGAAGCTCCCCTTCGAGGTCGAACACCCCGGCCCTAACCCCGGAAGCGCCGACATCGATTCCCAACAGCAAGCGGGCCATTGTTGGATTGCGCCTCTCTCTCCATGATGCTGGGGCAAGACAGCCGACGCTCGACCTCCCCTCATTCGTCGCCGCATCCCCCTCGTTCTTCGGTAATGGCGATCTTCCAGACTCCCTCCTCATGCGCCTGAAGCATCCGGATGCCTTTCTCCACCTCTTCGAGGGGAAGCCGATGGGTAATGATGGGCGCGATCTTCACTTTCCCCATGCTCATGAGCCTCAACGCGACGGGGAAGTTCCCGCAGAAGCCAAGCGTCCCGAGCACCGTGAGTTCGTCGAGAGTGACCGATGTCAGGTCGAAAGGATCCGTCTTGTTGCCCGACCAGCCGATGAGCATCACCGTGCCGCCGCGTTTCACCAGTCCCACGGTCGAGGCGAGCGTCTCGGGAAGTCCGACCGCCTCGATCACGCAATCGGCGCCGACCCCGCCCGTCAGGTCCTTCACGCGCTTGCGGAGATCTTCCTTTTTCGGATTCAAGACGTGGTGGACGCCCAGATCTCTCGCCACGCTCAACTTGAATTCCAACGGGTCCGCAACGAGCGCCTCGGCGCCCTTATTCAGCGCGTGCTGCATGGCGAGCGACCCGATCGTGCCGCACCCGACAATGACAACGAAGTCGCCCATGCGAAGATTGCAGCGTTCGACGGCATGGAGCGATCCCGAGACGGGCTCGGCGATGGCCGCCTCCGCGAAGGAGACGTTGTCCGGCTTGCGATGAAGAAAGCCGGCCTCGGCGATCGCGTACTCCGCCAAAGAGCCCGGGACCTGGTGGCCCGTGATCTTCAGATCGATGCACAGATTGTACTTGCCCGCGAGACACGCGGGACACTTCTTGCACGTGAAGAAAGGCTCCACGACAACCGGGTCGCCCGGCTTCCAGGCATCGACGTCCGGACCCACCGCCTCCACGACGCCGGAGCACTCATGGCCGAGGATGATGGGCCACCGAATCATGGGATGACGCCCCGTATAGCCGTCGACGTCCGATCCGCAGAGCCCCGTCGCCTTGACCTCGACGAGGACCTCGCCGCGTTTGGGTTCCGGACGCGCGACCTCCTGGATGGTCAGGGTTTCCCGATCGGTGCACACTGCGGCTTTCATGGTCTGACTCATGGCTCGTCCTCCTCGGTGATGATTCTCGAACCCCTGCGGGACTTGACCGGACCTTCCCGCGCGCGCGAGCCCTCCGTCAGACCATACGCCTCGCGAGAGGGCCCTCAGTGGAAGTGGCGACCGCCTGCCGTGAGATTACGCGCCTCTTCGGATCACCTCAACGGAAATCTCCGAGAGAATGGCGCTTTTGCGCTCGGCGCGTTCGTCGCCACATGGCGCGCACGGGATTTGACAGGGATCGTTCAGATCGCTATTCTGCGGGCGATGGCGGGCGCTGTTCTCTGAGACGCATCATTGCTCGGTTGGTTCAGGGGCGCCGGCGTCGGAGGAGGCGCCCGTGGGACACGCAAGCATGAAGAATGAGATCCTCGCGTCTCCCGGGGCGTGCGGCCTGGTCGTCCGGGAGACGCGGTGCAAGACAATCCTGAACCGGAGTTCCTTGGGCGATTATTCCCTGAACTGCTACACGGGATGCGCTCACGGCTGCGTCTACTGCTATGCCCGTTACATGCAACGGTTTCACCCTCATCCGGAGCCGTGGGGGGAGTTCGTCGACGTCAAGGTCAATGCGGTGGAGACGCTTGAGCGGCAGTTGCGGCGCGCACGGCCCGGCAGCGTGTTCGTGAGCAGCGCCTGCGACGGCTGGCAGTTGATCGAGGCGGAACGCAGATTGACGCGGCGATGCTGCGAACTCCTCCTTGATTACGGGTTTCAGGTGGATGTCCTGACGAAGAGCGCGGGCGTGCTGCGGGACCTGGACGTGTTCCGCGACCGCACGGCAAGAATCGGGGTGACGGTTACCACGCTAGACGAGCGGCTGAGGGAATTGTGGGAGCCGCGAGCGTCCAGCATTGAAGAACGGTTCCTCGTGCTGCGGGAAGCCCGCCGGGCCGGACTCCGCACGGCGATTATGTTCGGCCCGCTACTGCCTTTCCTCTCGGACGGTCAGGCCTCGATCGAGGCGATGTTCCAGCGGGCGGCCGATCTTGGCGTGGACGTCATCTGGGTGGACGCTCTCAATCCCCGCCCCAGAGTCTGGGACTCCGTGGCAAGCCTTCTTCGAGAGAGCTTTCCCGACCTGCGCGAGCGCTACCGGCAAGTCCTGTTCGAGAGTCGAGCGCGCGAATCGTACCGCGCGGAAGTGCGGAGCCGAGTGATGCGAGCCGCGCGGCGGTTCTCTCTGAGCGATAGGCTGAGCGGGTGCATTTGAGAATGGGGGCTGAAGGTCGGAAACTCCTTGCCATGGCCGGCCGATGAGTGGAAACTGGGGGCGACGCCGGGTTAGACCAAACGTGAAATCGGAGAAGTCGCAGCTCTCAGATGATTCGGAAAGGAGGACGGAGCCATGGAATATCGTTCTTTGGGCCGCACGGGAGTACAGGTTGCTCCCCTTTGCCTGGGATGCATGAACTTCGGATCGAAGACCGAGCCGGACGACGCCTACGCCATCATCGACCGGGCCATCGATCGTGGCATCAACTTCGTCGACACCGCAAACGTTTACAGTCGCGGGCGCAGCGAAGAAATCACGGGAGAGGCATTGAAGCGCAACGGCAAGCGAGACGCCATCGTCCTGGCCACAAAAGTGCACGCCAAGATGAGAGACGCCGATCCCAACGCTTGGGGAAACACGCGTCGTCACATCCTCGAGCAGTGCGAAGCCAGCCTCAAGCGCCTGCAGACCGATTGGATCGATCTCTATCAGATTCACCGGCCGATGTCGACCGTCCCTATCGACGAGACGCTCCGCGCGTTGGACGACCTCATCCGGACGGGCAAGGTCCGCTACATCGGCACGAGCACCTTTGCCGCGTGGCAGGCGCTCGAATCGCTGTGGGTCTCAAAGGAACTGGGGCTGAACCGGTTCGTCTGCGAGCAGCCCCCTTATCACGTCCTTGATCGGCGCATTGAGCGGGAATTGCTCCCCATGGCCAGAACCTACGGCATCGGCATTATTCCGTGGAGCCCGCTGGCGGGGGGACTATTGACGGGGAAGTACAAACGGGGCGTCGAGCCGCCCAAGGACAGCCGCTTCGCCGGCGCGAAGCAAGCCAAGGGCCGCCACGACCGATATCGGGAGGGCGTCTTTGACGTCGTCGAGAGACTCGAACCCATGGCGCAGGAGAAGGGCTGCTCGATATCGCAGCTCGCCTTGGCTTGGTGCATGCGCCAGCCCGGCGTTACCAGCCCCATCATCGGTCCGCGCACGATGGAGCAGTTGGAGGACAATCTGGGGGCGTTGGACGTGTCCATTGAAGACGTCGACTGCGCGACGATCGACGAAGTGGCGCCCCCCGGCGAGATGATCTCCCCCTTCTACACCGCGGATTTCGGCCCGCACGAGTATCGGTGGTGAGAGAGACCCTATCGTCACAGCAGCGGCGCGCGCGCCGGGCTGAGAGGACGGGCAGATCAGTTCCGCCCCGGCCTTTATTCACTCACGGAGACAGTGTAAGTTCTGTCAGGCTTCACTTTGAACTCACTCACGTTGTCGTCGAGTCTTCGAATCCTGATAGTCTTGCCTTGGCACGTCACCGTCAGCGGCGCGGCGGCCCGGATACTGCACGCGCCGCTCCCTGGTTTCGACCGAATCGCGGCGCCGGCAAGTCGGCCGTTGTCCCAAGCGACGTCGACTTCGTAGCCCCCGCGCGCCCGAAGACCTTTGACGCTGCCCTGGGGCCAGGCGCTCGGCAGGGCCGGCAGAAGCCGGATGACTCCATCATGGCTCTGCACGAGCATCTCGGCGACGGCCGCCGGAAAGGCCAGGTTTCCGTCGATCTGGAACGTGTCCTTCCAGAGAACGCTGAAGAGATTCGGGCGAATCATGCCGTCGTCTGTCAAGTTGCCTAGAAGGAGATCGTATGCCCGATCCCCCTCGCCGAGCCTGGCCCAGCAGGCGGCGTACCACGCCCGCGCGGCGGGCCACGGGCATATCGCACCGGGCGGGTTCAGTCTCCTTTCCAGCGACACGCGGGCCGCGCGGGCCAGATCGGGCGTTCGCTCGGGCGTGATCTGATCGCCGGGAAAGAGGCCGTAGAGATGCGAAATGTGTCGATGGTTGATTTCCCCCTCCTCGTAGTCCTCGAGCCATTCCTGCAACTGACCGTGTCTGCCGATCTGGAACGGCGGGATGTTGTCCAGGACCGCTCGCCACTCCGCGCGCTTCTCGGCATCCCGGTCAAGAATCTCGCTTGCCTCGATGAGATGCGAGAAGACCTCGTGGATCAGCTCGAAGTCCATCGTCGCCCCGATGCACAGAGAGACGGGCTGGACGCCGCCCACAAAGAAGTTCTCGGGCGACTGAGAAGGCACGGTCACCCATTTCCCGAAGTGCGGGCTGTCCTTGCGGGGATCCTTGACGAGGCAGTCCTGGTAGAACAGCGCGATTTCCTTATACAGCGGGTAGGCTCGGCTTCGCAGGAAACTCTCGTCGCCCGTGTACTCCCAGCGCCTCCAGAAATGCTGCGCCAGCCACGCCGCCGCGCCCGTCCACTCCGACCAGTCCCCCTCGGTCTTCAAGCACTTGGCCGCCGGGTCGCCTGTGATGGGGACGAAGATCCCGCGGCATCCGTAAAGGTTCCTCGCCGCCGTCCGCGCCGCCGGCGCCATGCTCTCGACATACTCGAAAAGCGGTTCGGCGCATTCGGCGAGATTGCAGACGTCGGCGCTCCAGTAGTTCATCTGGATATTGCAGTCGTGGTGAAAATCGGAGTTCCACGGCGGGCTCAGCGACTCGTTCCAGACCCCTTGCAGGTTGGCCGGCAAGCCGCCCGGCCTCGAACTGCTGATGAGCAGGTAGCGGCCCATCTGGAAGAGGAGCGCCATGAGAGCGAGGTCGGACTCGCCCTTCGCCAGCCGCGCAAGTCTCTGGTCCGTCGGGACATCCCTTCGGGCGTCTTCTCCAAGAGAAAAGGTCACACGGTCGAACAAGGCCTTGTGCTCGGCAGTATGCTCGGCGAGCATCGACGCGTAGTCCGCCCGTTTCTCGGCCCGCTCCAATGACGACAGACAGTGCGCTCGGGGGTTCTCCGCATCTTTCCCCGTCGCGACGGTCGCGAGAATCAGCGCCTTGTCGGCCCTCTCGACCGTGAGCCGCGCCTCCTCGCTCCCGCCGGGAATGACGCGTCCCCCCTCCGTCAGCGCGCACGCCGCGACCGAAAAGCGAACGCCCTCGATGAACTCGCCATCGAAACCGATGCGGTTGGCTTCGGCCCAGGGAGTGAGGGTACAGTCGGGATCGTAGATTCGGGAGAGCGCGATTTCACACACTATCGCTCCGGGTCGGTCTGCGGTGACGCAGACAACAACCACGTCATCGACCCTTGAAACAAAGGCCTCCCTTCGATACGCAACGCCCGCGCATCGGTAGCGCACCGCAACGACGCCCGTGGCCAGATCCAACTCCCGGCGATAGTCCGTCGCTTCCTCGTGCGCCGGGAATCCAAGAAGGAGATCGCCCGCCGGCTGGTAGGGATCGGGGCCCCCGCTCAGGTTTTCGCCCGGAGTCTCCTCGCTCTGCCGAGAACCCAGGAGCGCATTGGCCGCCTTGCTCGCCTCGACAATCCTTCCTTGAAAGAACATCTCCCGGATTGCAGGCAGATGATGGGCCACATCGGGGTTCTCCCGGCCTTTCAGCTTCTTCTCGCGCCAAAGACGGCAATGGTTCAACGCGATGCGCTCCTTTGCCGGCCGCCCAAATGCCATCGCGCCGAGGACGCCGTTCCCCATGGGCAGCGCGTCCAGCCATTCTTCCGCCGGCTGACAATACCATAGTCTCATATCGCCAGGTCCTTCCGCGCGGGGCTGCGCGTTCCGCGCCGTTCGCTCCAGACCCGCCGCACATCCCAACGCATAGAGCGCGCCGGCCACGCAAGCAGATCGAAACAGACTCCTGGCGACTCGACGGTTCGTCGTCATTGCGGGAACGCTTCTCGAGACGGATTCCCACTCCAGAACGAGGACGCCCGGCTTACCACGCGATTCCGTGGGCCCTCATCATGACGTCGCCGCTCGACCGCGTTCCGTTGGTGCAGTCGTACATCCAAATCAGACCGAACGGCGCGCGTTCCAGGCGTTCTATTCAGGATAGGCGCGCACATTGCTGCGACCAATGTCGCCGGATGATCGGGTCCCGTTCGAGGGGTCGTACGTCGCGTTCACGATGTCGGCGTTCGTCGGATTCACCCACCACATCCCATCGTCGTCCAGATCGACTCCCGGACTCGTGATGAACCATTGCGTCCCCGTTTCGTCCCACCCGGGAGGCAGCGGCCTCTCGTACCCGTTGTACTGGAAGTAAGGGTCCTTCTTCGCCTGGATCGCGATCTTCGCGTTCAAGGCCATCTGGAAGGGGTCCACGGGCACGGAAGTCAAGTAGGCGACCGGTGTGGTCAAGTTTGCATACGTCATCCACTCGCTTCCCGGGGAAACCCCATAGAGCCCGCTGTCCCAGTCCGGCGGGTAGTTCGTGTTGTCCACCCGGTAGGCCTCCATCGCCGTGACGATGGTGCGCAGGTCGGACTTCACCCGCGTCACTTTGGAGCGGACTTGCGCCTCCAGAAAGTTCGGCACGGCGATCGCCGCCAGGATGGCGATAATGGCGACCACGATGAGCAACTCAATGAGGGTAAAGCCCCTCGCCCCTTCTAGAGTGAACCCAGACATGACACTCTGCCCTCCCGATCGTAATGCCTCCCCCCCGGCCTTCGCGACGGTCGGCCTTCTGTCGCTTTCAGATTGAGTGTTCCTCTTTGGCGCGTTGGGCGCAAGCGATTTTGCGCGGGGATGTCCCGATTGTCATTCGCCGCCATCGCGGTTTCCGTTGATCTCTGCGCCGACAGAAGATAAGGTTGCCGGGATATCGGGTGCGGGAAGGATGCCTCTGGGATCGCGATCACAGCTCTCCCTGCGGCAAGAACCGGATAAGGAGACACGCCCCCATGTTTCACCAAGGTCTGAAGGATTCCCGCTCGGCGTGGGTTTCGTCTGTGTTGGCCTTTGCCTTGTTCCCCGCCTTCTCGACGTCGTGCGCGTCGGGGCCGCGCGCGATTGCGACCATTCAGGTCGACGCTGGCGAACACGCCCGCATCGACACGCCCATGTCGCTCGCGTTGGCGGAGATCGGCCATGACTTGACGAAGGGGGGATTCCGACTGGAGGAAGTGAAAGGCGCCGGGCGCACGCCGGCGCCGGCGCAGATTTCGGCGGGCGATTCGCCCCGCCTCTGCTGGATTCTCTCCGGCGCGACGCCAGCGGGGCGGACGCGGACTTTCGAGCTCGTGGAAGGCGATTCGACGCCGGCGCCGGAAATCCGCATTGTGAAGGACGACAAAGCGCTCGAAATCCGCCAGGGGGACGCGAAGGTCCTTCAATACAACTACGCGCCCGTACCGCCGCCTGATGGGGTCGATCCGATCTACACGCGCAGCGGGTTCATTCATCCTCTCTGGTCGCCGGCCGGGGCCGTCCTCACGCGCATTCATCCGCCGGATCACTATCACCATCTCGGGATCTGGAACCCTTGGACGCTCACGAAGTTCGAGGGACGCAACGTCGATTTCTGGAACTTGAAGTCGGGACAGGGGACGGTGCGATTCGTGAGATTCGCAAGCGAGGAAAGCGGGCCCGTGTTCGGCGGCTTCCAAGCGATTCACGAGCACGTGAACCTGAACGCGCCCGGGGGCGAAAAAGCCGCCCTTATCGAAGAGCAGGGCGTGCGCGTATGGAACACCCGCGGCGCCCGCGAAGCCGCTTGGCTCTGGGACTTCACCTCGACGCAGCGTTGCGCTTCGTCGAATCCGTTGCATCTGCTCAAGTACCGCTACGGGGGCTTCGGATTCCGAGGGACCGCCGACTGGAAGGAAGGCAACAGCGATTATCTGACCTCGGAGGGGAAGACGCGCAAGGACGGCCACGGCACGCGCGCGCGCTGGTGCATGGTGTACGGCGAGACCTCGAAGGGACCCGCCGGCGTGCTCTTCATGAGCCATCCCGGGAATCGCAGCCATCCGGAGCCGATGCGCATCTGGCCCGAAGGCGACGTTTTCTTCAACTTTTGCCCGATCCAGCAAGAGGACTGGACCCTCGAGCCGGGAAACGATTACGCGCTGCGCTACCGCATGGTCGTCTACGACGGCGAGATCTCAACCGAGACGGCGGAGCGGTTCTGGACGGATTTCGGCGATCCCCCGAAGGTCGAGGTGGCGGGCCGAGACTGAGGCCCATTCCGCCGCCCGAAAGAGCGCCGAACGACAAATTGGGGCAAAGTCCGCGACGAGCAACGAGGAGGTCTGATGCGATCGACAAACGACGAAGGGAAAAAGGAAAACTCGCTGAGCCGTCGTCGCTTCCTGAGACGCGCGACGATGGCCGGCGCGGCCGCTCTCGCGGCGCCCGCCATCGTTCCGTCTTCCGTATTCGGCGCTCTAGCGCCGAGCGACCGGATCGCCATAGGGTGCATCGGCGTGGGACGCATGGGGCTCGGCGACATGCAGTCGTTCATGGGAATCCCCGGCGTGGAGATTCTCGCCGTGTGCGATCCGGACTCCAATCGGACGAAGTACGCGCGGGAGATCGTGCAGAAGGGCAAACAGCGAGGGGCCAAAGGCGGG
>DATKZW010000193.1:0-2722 GCA_035527775.1 Sumerlaeia bacterium
CCGAAGCGCTTCTCATCGGCCTGGTAGAGGTAGGCGTACTCCTGGAGCGCGCAATCGCCGTCCTTGTCGCAGGAAGTGCAGCGCAGGTTGTGATGGGCGAGGATGAGTTCGACGTTCTCTCGCCGCAGATCGGCGATCTCCGGAACGTCGTTGAGGATTCGCATGCCCGGCTTGGCGGGGGTGTTGCAGGCGGTGTGATACCCGTCCCGCCCGTCGATCCCAACGATGCACATTCGGCAGGAGGCCACGGGCGTGAGCCGCGGATCGTGGCAGAAGTGGGGGATCTTGACCCCGGCCGCAAGCGCCGCTTCGAGGATGGTCTGCCCTTCACGGGCCGGGATTTCCTTGGCGTCGACGGCGATGGTGAATGTGTCGGTCATTATTCATCCTCTCCGCGCGTGTTGGGGCGGTGGGGTTCAAAGACGCTCCCACTCGATTGGGATTCTCCGCAACGCGTAGCCGATCTCGCGGCAGTAGTCTCCGTACACGAGCATCCAATGGAAACCGGGCATGCGCTCGGCGAGCAGAGCGGAGTCGCACTGGAACCGCACGTCGATCTGGGATCGGCAGATCGGAAGGAACGGGCTGTCGACGATTTCGCCCTTGAGGCCGACCCATCGCTCGGCGGCGAAGTCGGGGGCGACCATGGTGACCGTCTGGCCCTTGCGCATTTCGACTTTGGGCGCCGCTCCGTAGTCGGATTCAAAGTGCGTGAGGATCCGGACGGGCTCGAGGTCCTTGCCGTTCATTCTGCGCGGCGCGGTGCAGTGGGCCAGAGTGATGACGCCGTCGTGGGGGAACGTGGGATCGTTCAGGAACGTGGGGCGACCGGATATCGACCCCATAAGTATGCCCGAGGGGATCACGACGAAATCGGACTCGCAGAAAGCCAGGTAGCGAGCGTCGTTCAGCAGGCTGAGCGTGAGGCAGGCGGAGGTCTCGGCGATGGGCATGATCGTGCCCATGCAGCCGTTGATGGTGATGGCCTTGCAGTCGGCTTCCTGCATCAGCGCGACGAAGACTTGCTCGAGGAGGAAGGCGTTCTCGACGAAAGGCTTCTGAGTTTCGAGCTGGGTGCGGGGGAGTCTCAGGTACGCCCCGGCGCGTTGCCGGGCGCGAGCGACGGCCCGTTGGTCTTTTCTCGCCTCGCCGATGAGCTGACCGAGATCTTTGTAGGAAATCGTGCGGATGTCGAGTCTCCAACGCTCACGGACGAGTTGGGGAACGAGGCCTCGGGGCTGCGCCCAGGCGCCGGGGCCCCCCACGGCGAGGATGCGGCTGCCGACCGTGTTCTGCAGACCGCAAAGAGAACGCAGGCGCCAGAGGATCTCGTCCTGGCTGTCGACGACCACGTCCTGCGCCGTGATTCCGGCGACGACCTGTTCGTCCGTGTGTTGGCGCAGAAAGCGGGGGCTGATGATCTCGTACCAGAGGTAGACGGGCCCGGAACGATGGCGAACGAAGAAGACGGTGTCCTTCTTGAGGTCCGCGATGGCGTTCAAGTCGCCCGTGCCGGTCCCGGCGGCGTACACCAACAGCGCGTCCGCCGAGGCGACGTCTCCGATGCTCGCCAGCTCGGCCCGGCCTCGGATCGCCGCGAGCGGAAGAAACCGGACGGGGAAATCGGCCGCGCTCTCAAGCGCCGCCAGTTCGCCCTGAATCCGCCCGGCCTCCTCATCCGCTTGCTGCTGGGTCTGGATTCCACCCCAGCTTCTCCAGCTGGTTTGCGCCCTGGCAGTATACGTGCTGTACAGAAGGATGGGCTTGACGGTGAGAGGCCGGCGAGCGGGCGCGGCGGGCGTCTCGGGTTTGTGGATCGAGAGGGCGGACCACGAACACCCGGTGAGGGCGACGCCGGCCAAAGCGACGCCGCCGACGCCCTCGAGGAACTGTCTGCGGCTGAGGCCCGTGTCGGTAGGTCTCTGATCGCCGCGCGGACAGCAGGCGACTCGCCCGGTCTGGGGAAAAGCGTGGTTGGCTTCGGTCATAACGCGGGGTCCTTTCGGCGTCGCCAATCTCGATGGGCAGTCCTGCGCAATGGCAAGCGCGTCACCGCTTTTCCTTCTGGGCCATCGCGCAAAGCCGCTCCAGATCGCAACGCAGGCAACGGTGCGCTTCGCGCCGCGCCGCAGCGGGGGAGACGGCGCGAGCGACTTCCTCAAAACTCCGGCGGCGTTTGCCGACGGGAAGCATCGGTTCGCGCAAGCGTCCGACTTCGCCGCCGAGGTCTTCCTCGCTGGGCCGGACAATGGAGACTTGGACCTCGGGCAGCAAGAAGCCCAGTCCGCCCAGGGCGCGATCAATGCCCACGGCGGCGTTCTGGCCGTCGGCGATGGCTTCGATCACCGATCCGCCGCCGCTCAGGCAATCCCCGCCGGCGAAGATCTTGCCGTTGCGGGTGGCCATGGTGGAGGGATCGACTGTGAGCCAGCCGGCCTGGACGACTGCGCCATCGAGGGGTTCGAGGGATGGAATCTGCCCGATGGCGGGCAGAATCACGTCACAGGGGAAGACGAATTCGCTGCCTTTCACGGCGACGGGGCGGCGGCGGCCCTCATCGTCGGTCTCTCCCTGACGCATCCTGATCATCTCGATGCCGGCAACTCGTCCGTTCTTGCCGAGGACGCGGACGGGAGCGACAAAGTCTTCGATGACAATGCCTTCGCGAAGGGCTTCCTCGATCTCTTCGGCGTACGCGGGCATCTCGGCCTTGGCGCGCCGG
>DATKZW010000194.1:0-4508 GCA_035527775.1 Sumerlaeia bacterium
GCCAACGGAGGTTCTCGAGGGGGTCCTTGATCTCGCACGTCTTGCAGTGGACGCAGTTTGCGAAGTTGACCTGGATGCCGGAGAAATCGCCCTCGCCGTCCAGATTCTCCTCGTAGACCTTGGCCGGGCAGAAGCGGGTGCAGGGAGCGGCGTAGTCCTGACGGCACAGTTTGCACCTCTCGGCGTCGAGGATCTCGCAGTGCGCCGCCTGGTCTTCGCGATGGATCGTGCCGCTCTTGTACACATCGGTGAGAATGTCGAGGTAGAGCGCGTCGTCGGTCGGGACTTTGCCCGGCGCCTTGCCGGCGGACGCTTTCCGCAGACCCTCGCGGTCGGGAGGCGTGGTTTTGCGCCCGGCGGGCAGCGCGCCGCCCGAGATCACGTGAAGACCGGTCGCCATCATGCCGGCCAGTCGCCCGCCGTGGAAGGCCTGGCGGAAGTTGCGCGCCCGTCGCATCTCCTCTCCCGCCCAGCTCGACTCGAAGTCTGCGCGGTAGTCGAGGGTCGGGGCGCTCGCGTCGTCGGAGGCGAGGGCTTGGCAGATCCGGTCCGCCGCCAGGATCCCGGACTTCATGGCGAGGTGGATGCCCTTCAGGCGCATGGCGTTGAGGAACCCCGCGCCGTCGCCGACCAGAACGGCGCCGTCGACGGCGAGTTTCGGCAGAGCGAAAATCCCGCCCTCGGGCAGCGTCTTCGCGCCGTACTCGACGACTTTCCCGCCCGCGATCAATCCCGCCACATAAGGATGCTTCTTCAGTTGCAGGAACGCGGCGTGGCTCTCGAAGAGGGGATTCCGGTAGTCGAGGCCAAAGACCAAGCCGATGGCCGCGAGCGTGTCTTCGAGGGCGTAGATGAAGGCGCCCCCGTAGGTTGCGGAGTCCAGGGGAAAGCCGAAGGTGTGCGCGACCGCGCCCTTCGCGATGCGTCCCTGGGGGATCTCGATGAGTTCTTTGAGGCCCAGCCCCCAGGTCTGGGGGTTCGAATCGGCGGCCAGGCCCGCCTCGGCGATCAGGTCCTCGGACAGGAAGCCGCGCGTGCCTTCCCCGAGGACGGTGACGCGCGCGAGAAGGTCCATGCCGGGCGCGAACGACTCGGTCGGCGATCCGTTCTTGTCGAGCCCTTTGTCGGCGATCTTCACGCCGACGACGCGGCCCTCCTCGCGGATCAGTTCCGTGGCGGCGAACTCGGCATAGACCTCGATCCCCGCCTCCTCGCACTTCTTGGCCATCCAGCGCGTCACCTCGCTGAGCGACGCGATATAGTAGCCCTCGTTATGCATCTCCTTCGGGAGGAGTGGCCCGGGAACGGCGATTTTGCCGCTCGAAGTCAGAAAGTAGGTTCGGTCTTCCGCAACGGGCGTGATGAACGGAAAGTCCTCATCCTTCACGTCGGGAAAGAGTTCCCGAAACGCGACCGGGTCGACGATGGCGCCCGAAAGGGAATGGCTCCCCACTTCCGCGCCCTTGTCGATGACGAGAATCGTGGGGTCGTCGATCAGCTTCTTTCCTTCCGCCTGCGCCTTCTCGTTGTGGGCGTTGACGTTTTGCATCAGCCGGTAGGCGGCCGTCAGGTTCGCCGGGCCGGCGCCGACGAACGCCACGTCCAGTTCCATCGTTTCCCGTTCTTCTTCCGCCATCCGCGGACCTCTCTTCCTTCTCGGTCTTGTTGCGCGGCTCTCCCCGTTCGCGCTCTTATAGCGGCCTAAGCGCCTTGGCGCAATTCGTATTTCGGCCAGAGGGCGAACGCTGTTCAAGACCTCCTTGTTGTGTTTTTTCTGTTGTCAGAAATAACGTCGTGAGGTAGCTGTTGTTTTGCCAGGATCCTTGCGGACCCGATCGGGATCCGCCGGGCGCGGGGATCTGTCGAAGACCGTGGGCGCGTCGGTCGGGATTTCCATTGGGGAGAACGAACGATGTTACGCAAACGCTCCGTCCGGAGAAAGACGTCCCTGGGCTTTACGCTGATCGAGTTGCTAATCGTCGTGGCGATCATCGCGATTCTGGCGGCGATCGCCGTGCCGAATTTCCTCGAGGCCCAGGTGCGGTCGAAGGTGTCTCGGGCCAAGTCGGACCTGCGCAGCATCGCCACGGGGATGGAGGCGTACGCCCTCGAGTACAACGCCTACCCGCTGACCATCACTCCCGACTACATTCCCCAGTACGCGCGTTTCGTCCCCTTGACGACTCCCATAGCCTATCTGTCGTCGGTTCCGCTGGACCCGTTCCAGACGGGGGGAATCGACGTGGGAGGAATCCATCAATCGGCCCTGTCCTATCTGCACAGCTACATCCTCGAGAGCGACACGGGACCGCACTTGGGTCTGTGGCTGTTGCGATTCGACCCCCAGCACAAGTTCCAGTGGGACGGGCGGAGCTTCGGCCCGGATCGCGACTCGAACGATTACAACTGGCATGACTTTCCCGGCCAGGGCGGCGTCATCAACTACGACCCAAGCAACGGCACGCGCAGCGAGGGCGACGTTGTCTACTTCGGCCCCGGCGGAGGGTTCGGGATGAACGACATCGGCGGCTACAACCAATACTGATCCGCCCGGCGAAGGCGCGGGGTTCGCTTGGCCCATGAGTTCCCCCGCGGAAGCCCGCATTCGAGGCCGGCGGCGTTGCATGAAGTCAGCCGCGATCTGAGCGTTACGGCTTCAGGAGGGGAAGACATGCACATGGCAAAGGGATTCGTCTGCTTCGCGGCGCTCCTGGTCCTGGCGGCCGGCTGCGCGTTCGTTCCGGGGGAGAAAGCGGCCCTCGAGACGTGGCGCCGCGAGCAAGCGCGTCTTCCCGGGCGCGAACTCGCGGCGGAGAAGGACGACGTCGGCGTCGTCCCGCCCGATCTCACCGAGAGATCCACACTCGAGGATTGCGTCCGTTATGGCCTGTTGAACAATCCGGGCCTGCGGGCGGCTTTCGATCGCTGGAAGGCGACCCTGGAGAAAGTCGAGCCCGCGCGCACGCTGCCGGACCCGCTTCTGACCTACGGGTATTTCATCGAGCAAGTCGAGACGCGCGTGGGGCCTCAGCGTCAGAAGATCGGCGTGATGCAGATGTTCCCCTGGCTCGGCAAGTTGGACCTGCGCGGGAGAATGGCTCTCGAGGAGGCCAACGCCGCGCAGCAGCAGTACGAGGCGGCCAAGCGCGCCCTCATTCACAAGATCAAGACAGCCTACTGCGAATACTGGTATCTCGACCAAGCCATTCGCGTGACCCAGGAGAACGTCGAGCTGCTCGCTTACCTGGAAAACGTGGCTCTGACGCGCTACGCCGCCGGCGCGGGCGAGTACGGCTCGGTCATCAAAGCGCAGGTGGAGATGGGAAAACTCGACGACCGCCTAGCGTCTCTCCGCGATCTGGAACGCCCCGTCTTGGCTCAGCTAAACGCGAGCCTGAACCGGCCGCCCGACGCTCCTATGCCCGGGGCGCGAGCCCTGCCCGAGGAGGAGTTCGAGATTTCCCGGGAGCGCCTTCTCGAAGATCTGCGGAAGAGCAATCCGAGCCTCAAGGCCCTCGACTTCATGGCCTCCAAGGAAGAGCTGGCGATCGAGCTGGCGCGGAAGAACTTCTTTCCCGATGTGTCGCTCGGTGTGGACTACATCGACACGCACGGTTCGAGGCCCAACGGCATGATGCCGAATCCTCCCGACAGCGGCAAGGACCCGGTCGTCGCCATGATCTCGATCAACCTTCCCGTCTGGCATCGCAAGTACCGCGCGATCCGGCGCGAGGCGGAGGCGCGACGGCGCGCCGCCGCGGAGGAACGGGAGAACCTGGAGAATGAATTGACCTCGGAACTGGAGATGGCTCTCTACGAGCTCCGCGACGCGGAGCGCAAGATCGCCCTTTACCGCGACACGCTCGCGCCGAAAGCCGAGCAGTCGCTGAACGTCGCCCAGCAAGCCTTCGCCGTCGACAAGGTCGATTTCCTGGACCTGATTGACGCGCAGCGAATGCTGCTGGAGTTCCAACTGGCCGTGGAACGCGCGCGGGCCGACCGCGCGCAGAGGCTGGCCCAGATCGAGAAGCTGACTGGAGGGGACGCGCTTGCTCCTTGATGGACGGACGCGCTTGCGCGGCAAACGCAGCGCCGGCGCCTTGCCGGCTGTGGCGGGGGCGTCCCGCCCCCGCTCTCGCAAAGGAGAGCCCGATGAGTGACGCGGAAAACAAGGACCGAAAGAGACTGCGCGATGCCGCGGGGTCGCTGCTGAGATCCACGAGGATCGGCGCGACGGTCCTCGCCGCCTTGATTCTGGGACTTGCTGTCGGATACTTCCTCGGCGCAGGCAAATCGCCCCCGGGGCCGGACGCCGGGACAGCGGAGACCTCGGCGGCGCCGAGCGGCGAGACGAAAGCCCAGGTATGGACGTGCTCGATGCACCCCCAGATTCGGCGGTTCGCTCCGGGCCAGTGCCCCATTTGCGCAATGGACCTGATACCGGTCCGCTCCGCCCAAGGGGGGGAGGAAGGTCCGCGCGAGCTGACAATGACGCCCAACGCCATCAA
>DATKZW010000195.1:0-7201 GCA_035527775.1 Sumerlaeia bacterium
CGTCGGAATCTCCTGATGTATCTTCAGATTCTGATTCTCCTTCTCCTCGTTTTCGCTTTGGCGCGCCCGACCATGTGGCTGAGCCGCAAGCGGGGCCTCTCGCGCGTCATCCTCATCGACAACACCGCCAGCATGAACGCCACGGACGGGCCGGAGGGCGCGACCCGTCTCGAAGAAGCGAAGGAGAAGGCGCGCGCCCTCATTCAGAACATGGGCGAGGGCGACGAATCCATGATCGTCGCCTTCGGCGGCGCGGCCCGGGTCGTGCAGCCGCTGACCTCCGAGAAGGCCGCCCTCAACGCCGCTCTCCGCCGCATCGAACCGACCGACGCTCGCTCGCGCGTGCGCGAAGCGATTCTCATGGCCAAGGGCCTCATCAAGACGCGCAAGAACGCGGCCATCACCGTCGTGAGCGACGGCGGCGCGGGCCACCTCGGCAGCGTCCTCGTCGAGGACGATCCCGTCGAGTTCGTGCGCGTCGGCTGGAGCGACGACAACTGCGGAATCGTCGCCTTCGACCTTCGCGAGTCCTTTGAAACGAGAGGGCAAATCCAGGTGTTCGCCGAGGTGGAGAACTTCTCGTCCAAGCCGGTGGAAGCGCTGCTGCGCTGCCTTGTGGACGGTCGCGTTCTCCAGGCGCGCGAGGAAGCGGTCCCAGCCAAGAGCCGTGCGGGCTTCGTCTTCACGGGACTTGAGGGCGGCGCCAGACAACTCCTTCGCCTCGAGCTCGATCGCGACGATCTGCTCGCCGCCGACAACGTCGTGCAGGGGTTCGTCGATCTCGAGAGCCACGCCGAGGTCCTTCTTGTCACGAACGGCAACTTCTTCCTGGAACGGCTTCTGGGTCTGCTCCCCGGGGCCCGGGTCTCGAAGATCGCGCCGGGGAAGCATGACGTCTCGCTGAATCCGGACCTTGTCATCTTCGATGGGTTCGCCCCCGAGCAGATTGGGCCCGGCAACTACCTGTTCATCAACGTTGCGCCCCCCCTCGAAGGCTTTGCGGTCGCCGAAGGACCCATGAAGAACCAGATCGCGCTGGACTGGAACCGCCTGCATCCCGTGATGCGATTCGTCAATCTCGACAACCTAGTCTTGGCTGAGGGGCTCCGGATCAAGTATCCCGACTGGGTTGTTCCCCTCGCGGAGAGCGCCGAGGGGCCTCTCATTCTCGTCGGCGAGCGTCGCGCCGTCCGAGTGGCGGTCATCGCCTTCGATCTCTACGACACGGACTGGCCCATGCAGGTCAGTTTCCCGATATTCCTCGACAACGTCGTGCGCTGGCTTGCGGGAAGGGCAGAAGGCTCGTTGTCGGGAAACCATCTCACAGGCGACGCCATTGTCCTGCCCGCCGGCGCGGAGATCCGCATCGTCGGCCCCGGCGGAGAGAGTTGGCTTCGCCGGCCGGACGAAAACCGCCTGGCCTACTTCGACGAGACGCACCGAGTCGGGATCTACAGGGTGGAGGAGAGCGCGGAAGGGAAGGACGAGAAGGGGGGCCAGTTCGCCGTGAATCTCTTGTCCGTCCAGGAAAGCGATGTCGCGCCGAAAGAAGAGCTCCTGAGCGGCGAACAGGTTGTCGTCGCCACCACCGTGTCGAAGGAAAACCGCGAGATCTGGGGCTGGTTCGCGGCGCTCGCCCTTCTGGTTCTCGCAACAGAGTGGCACGTCTATTGCAGACGCGCCTGGCTCTGAGGGGCCTGCGGGCGACACAGGAACCCGACGTCGCGCGCCTCCCAAGAAAGGGCAATCCGATGCTCGCAATGTACGTCCACACCCACTGGGGCTACCGCCGCCCCTACTGCGCCAGAGCCTGGACCCTCACGGATTGGGAGAACTACCTGGAGGGGCTCGTCTCGCTCGGGTTCGACTCGATCCTGTTCTGGCCCCTCCTCGACTGCATGCCCCCCCGCCCGAACCACAGCGATCGCGCGTTCCTCGAGAAAGCGGCGCGCGTCATCGATCTCGCCCATGATCGGTTCGGTTTGAGATTCGTCGTGGTCGTCTGCCCGAACACCATCGGCAACGAACGGGCGGATGCCTTCGACTATGAAACGAGACCCTATTTCGCGTGCGAGAGAAAGCTGAATCCCGCAAGCGCGGACGATGCGCGCCTGCTGCTCGAGGGGCGGCGCAACCAGCTCGCGCCTCTGGCCGCAGCGGACGGCGTGGCCATCATCGACAGCGATCCCGGAGGATGGGTCGGCTCCTCGAACGAGGAATTCGTCGGCCTGATGCGCGACCAGACCGCCGTTTTCCGAGAGTTCAACCCGCGGGCGACCGTCGACTACTGGATGCTCTTCGGGTGGGAGAACTACAATCGCTTCTGGGAGCGGGCCGCCGCCTGGCAAGAGGGCGATCCGCCGCCGGCCCTGTTGCGACCCGGCGGGACCGCGGGCGCCCAAGTCTTCGCGGAGACCCTCGCCCTGATGCGCGAGCACATCGCCGAGCCGTGGGGCGTCTTCGCGTCCTGGCCGGAGCACGTGGAGGCGACCGACGCGCTCGGGCTCGGCTCAAAGCGCGCCTTCTTTCCCTACGGGACCATCGAGGGGGAGCCCAGTTTCCCTCTCACCAATTTCACTCCCGATCCCATCCATCGCACGATCGGCGGGGAGATCGTCCGGACAGCCTATCCCCGAGGTCTCCTGGGCAACGCCCAGTCCCACTGCCTTCAGTTGCCCAACACATATTGCTTCTCTCACTTCGCGCAAGGCGGCGATCCGGACGCTCTGGACCTGGAGGGCTTCGCCGAGGACGTGCTGCCGGGCGCCGGCGGAGTCGTCGCGCGCGCCTGGGAGGCCATCGGCGGCGGCGACGCCGAGACTCGGCTCTCCTGCGCCGCGGCCCTCGACAACGAGATCGGGAGGCCCCGCGCCAAGGGAAGGAGCTCCGGCCTCCTCTTCGGCGACGCCGACCGCTTCCTTCGCGACTTGGCCGCGAACTTGCGGATTCAGGCGGCCCTGTCCGAGTTCGCCGGCGCCGTGGACTCCCGCAAAAACGCCGTCCCCGCGTTGCGCGCCCTGATGGCTCATCTCCACCCTTACCGGGAGCGCGTGGGGTTCGTGGACGCTTACGGCGGCCCCCTCGCGGAAGCCTTCAACGGCCGCCTCGCCCAGCTGGCCGATCCCGAGATCGACCGCGTTCTGCGCGACTTCCACGACTGGCGCGATCCCGCGGTCCGGAACGGCATCTTGCCCAGGCTGTTCCAGTCGGTTCTGAACTACTGCCGGAAGGGAGGCGAAAGCCAATGAGAGAGCTTCAGAAAGGACTCGACATCTCCATCTCCGGCCCGCAGCGAGAGGAAGCCCTCGATCGGTTTCACGGCCAACTCGAGACCTGGCAGCTCGCCATGCCCGCCGTCGAGCCGTTGGTCCTGGATTTCGGTCTCGAGGAGTTCTACAAGACGGGACTGATTGAATGCTGGATTGCCAACGAGCCCCAGGCCGGGTACTGCGGGAAATACCTCTTCCTTTCCGACGGCCAAACGTGCCCCAGCCACAGGCACAGGGAAAAGAAGGAAACCTTCTGCATCGTGAAGGGAACCGTCCGGATGACGTGCGGCGACCAAACGGAGGCGATGGGGCCCGGCAGCGTCCTCAATGTCGAGCCCGGCGTCTTCCATCGCTTCACCGGGAAGGGGCCGGCTCTCGTTCTGGAGATCTCCCAGCCCTGCTTCATCGACGACAACTACTTCGAGAATCCCGAAATCCCCATCGGCGGAAACTACCGATGCGACGCGCCCGATCCGCGGCCTTAGGGCCGTTCTCGAAACCTATGTCCGAAGCATCGAGACACTCCTAAGAGGGCCAAACGCCAGAGGTGGGGCGACGCCCCACAAGCGATGTGGGTTTTCCATGCGGCGTTTTCCCAGTAGTCCTCGAACCTCGCGATTCTGAGCTGCGATTCTGAGCTGGCAATGCGCCGGCGTTTCTGGTAGGGAGTTCTTTGTGCCTTTCGCAGCATCGAGGCGGACCGGGGCGCGCGGGCGTTCATGCGGGCGACAGGGGTCCCGGATCTTGAATCCAATGACTTCCACGATGACGATAGGAGAAAGGAAAGAGCCATGAGCCGAAAAGTCACACTCTTCACGGGGCAATGGGCCGACCTGCCTCTTGCCAAACTCGCCGAGATGGCGAAATCTTTCGGGTACGACGGACTGGAACTCGCCTGCTGGGGCGATCACATGGAGGTGGACAAGGCCGCCAAGAGCAAACCCTACTGCGCGCGGAAAAGGGAACTCCTGGAGAAGCACGGACTGGGGGTGTGGGCGATCTCGCACCACCTGGCGGGGCAACTGGTCTGCGATCCCAATAACGACGCCCGCTCGGACCTCTTCGCTCCCCCGGAAGCGGCGGGCAAGGCCAAGGCCAAACGCGATTGGGCCATCGAGACGATGAAGAACACGGCTCGCGCCGCCAAGAACCTGGGCGTCGAGGTCGTGTGCGGCTTCACGGGTTCCCCCATCTGGCACTTGCTCTATTCCTTCCCGCCCGTCTCGGCACAGATGATCGACGATGGTTTCGCGCGGTTCGCCAAACTGTGGCATCCCATTCTGGACGTTTTCGATGAATGCGGCGTGAGGTTCGCCCTGGAGGTGCATCCGACGGAGATCGCCTTCGACCTCTTCACGGCCAAACGCGCCCTCGAAGCGATCGACCGCCGCGCATCTTTCGGCTTCAACTTCGACCCGAGTCACCTGCAGTGGCAAGGGGTCGATCCCGTGAAATTCATCGAGGAATTTCCGGACCGCATCTTCCACGTCCACATGAAGGACGCCAGCGTCACGCTGGACGGCCGCACCGGCATCCTTGCCTCGCATCTCGATTTCGGTCAGCCCAACCGTGGGTGGGACTTCCGCTCCCTGGGCCGCGGCGACGTGGAGTTCGAGGAGATCATCCGCGCGCTCAACCGGATCGGCTACCAGGGGCCGCTGTCGGTCGAATGGGAAGACTCGGGCATGGACCGCGAGCACGGCGCGCGCGAGGCGTGCGATTTCGTCCGCAACGTCGACTTCGCCCCGTCGAAAGTGGCTTTCGATGCGGCTTTTGAGAAGTGAAGGCCGACGGGGTCGGTGAAGCCGCCGCAACATTCGGTGATCAGACGAGGGGAGGTCTCGGCGATGAGAGCTTCGGGAAGACGGACGTTGTTGTTTGCGAGCGCCTTGGGTTTGTGTCTGTTGACTCTCATGGCCGGGAGCGCAACGGCAGGGCCGGCAATCCGGATCAGGAGTCTGGACGGCGTGACATCGGCGACGGGCTACGAATGCGGGTGGAGGTTCCTGGTGAAGACGCCCGTCAAGATGACTGCGCTGGGCATCTACGACCACCTTCAGGATGGACTGACCTGCGCACACCGAGTCGCCATTTGGAACGCCGACACGCGCGAGCTCTTCACGTCCGCCACGGTCCCGGGTGGGACGGAGGCGGTGCTCGTCGAGCAATTCCGCTACGCCGCCATTTCCACGTCGACGTTGGAAGAAGGCACTTACGTGATCGCCGCGGACACTTACCTCGGCTCAGATCTCTTCTACTACGACGTGAGCGTTAGGGCTGCGATCGGGATTGAGTGGATCCAAGGGCGCCACCAGGGAGGGACGACTTTCGGATTCCCCTGGGGCTCTCGCGTGGAGCCGGCGGCCTACTTCGGCCCGAATTTCCTCATGGTTACGCCCGCCGTCGGGCTTCTGGAGCCGTTGGAAAGAGCGGTTTTCCAACGCAACGGCGACAATTCCACGACCGTCCCCGTGGTCGGTCAAGTCAACCCCAATCTGGGCGTCACCCGCGTGGAAGGCCGCTACGCACTCATGGACGACGAGTCGGTCTTCGGCGCCTGGGAGGAGATGTCCCTCGTGGGGGAGGACTTCTCGGGCGCCATCGAGACGCCCGCCGGCGGATGGTACCGCATCGAAGTGCAGGCGCTCAGCGACGGTCAGGTGGTTCAAGAGACAGCCGTTGAGAAGATCGGCGTGGGCGACGTCTACATCACCGCCGGCCAGTCCAATTCGGCGAATTCCGGGTCCCCCGCAATGACGCCCGAGCACGACACGGTTTCTGCTTGGACCGGCACAAGATGGCGCCACGCCTACGATCCGCAACCGATCGCCACGGGCTCGGGGGGCTCGCCGTGGTCCCGCCTCGGCGATCTCCTGGTTGAAGAGCTCGAAGTTCCCATCGGGTTTGTGTCGGTGGGTTGGGGGGCGACGCGGGTCGATCAGTGGCTTCCCGGCGGGAGCCTATATCCTCGCGTCCGTGACGCCCTGCGAGCCGTCGAGCCACACAGCGCCCGGGCCATTCTGTGGCATCAAGGGGAGTCCGACACGATCGAGGGGACGAGCGCCGAAGTGTACGCCCAGCGCCTGACCCAGGTCATCGAGGAGAGCCGAAAAGACGCGGGATGGGAGATCCCTTGGGGAATCGCTCTTGTGGCTTTTCACCCCAATGTTCCGACCCCGACGCCGCCCGAGGAAGCGGAAGTCGTCAAAGGCCAGCGGCTCGTGATCCAGAACGTGCCCGGCGTCTTTGAGGGACCCGATACGGACAAGCTCGGCGCGGGGTATCGCTCCGCCGACGGCGTGCACTTCAACACGGCGGGGCTCCTGGAACACGCCCGCGGGTGGCGCGACGCGCTCGTGGAGCCGATCCGCGGCCTGATTGCGTCTTTCTATCGAGAGACTCTCGGCAGGGGCCCCGAAAGAGGAGCGACGGATGCGTGGGAGTACGGCTATTTCAACTATGCCATGACCTTTGACATCGACGTGCGTTTCATCCCCCGCGAGATGGCCCGCCTGTTCTTCTTGTCCGACGAGTATGCCGCGCGTCGGCGCTCCGCCGCGGAATTCCTTTTCGACTGCTACGGCGTTTTTCTGGAGCGCGACCCGACTGACGCGGAGCTCGGCGCCTGGCTCACCGGCGTGTGGAACCGCGCGCAGGTCATCACGATCTTCGCCGAATCCGAAGAGTTCGCTGCGCGGATCGACGCCATGTACCCCGGCAGGCGCGGCGATCCGATCGGCAATCTCTTGACCTTCATGTATATCGGGCTTCTCGACCGCCTCATCGATTGGGACGCCATAGCGTACCGCGCCTGCCCATTCTCTCCTTTCAGCCTTGAGCCCCCTTACGTCATCGAAGAGATCCGTCAGATGGCGAAGCAGACGGCCAAAGAGATCATCGTCTCCGCCGAGTTCCTTTCCCACGATCCGACC